>CAINDV010000257.1 GCA_903847485.1 uncultured Verrucomicrobiota bacterium | reverse complement strand
GTGGTTTCATCCCAGCCCATTTCACTCGAAAACACGGGATGGGTCTAGCAAAAAGTGCGAGCCCTGTGGTTAGGGCCCACTCCCGATGCATATGAAAATGCCGTGTCCCGCCGAGGGAGGAGGGGGCCGGGGTGAGGCGGGCCGCACTGCTGGCTCTCACTCCCTTGAGCTGGCGGGAGTTTTCTGACGAGTTATCTGGTCACGTTGGCGAGTCGCCTAGCCGTAACTATTCAGTCGGCGTGGCACTTTCAACGCAAAGACGCAAAGACATAGCGCGGCCAAGCCGCAACCAAACGGGCCGGCCACCCGATTCAACGCCGAGGTCGCTGAGATCTGTGCCGAGGGTCGCAGAGGAACAGCTTTCTCTGCGGGACTCCGCGCCAACCTTGGCGGCCTCTGCGTTAAAGAAATCTTCGCCGAACGCGACGAAGCTGGGAGATAGCACTGCAAAGACATAGGGCGGCCAAGCCGCAACCAAAAGGCCAAGCCAAGTAAACCGCAGAGACGCGAAAGACGCAGAGAACACATCCTTTCTGCCAATCTCTGCGTTCTTCGCGTCTCGGCGGTTTATTGGGTTTCCCGGAAATCTTCGCCGAACGCGACGAAGTTGGCAGATAGCACTGCAAAGGCGCAAAGACGCGAGGGAAAGACGGGCCTTGAAGCACCCGGTTGCCGGTCACCAAATGGTGACCGGAACCTCTCCCGCTCAACACCCTTTGCAGTGCTATCTGCCAACTTCGTCGCGTTCGGCGAAGATTTCTTTAACGCAGAGGACGCAAAGATTGGCGCGGAGTACCGCAGAGAAAGCTTTTCCTCTGCGCTCCTTGGCGTAGCCCTCAGCAACCTCGGCGTTGAATCGGGTTGCCTGCCTCTTTGGTTGCGGCTCCGCCGCGCTATGTCTTCGCGTTGAAACTCCCACTGAATGGTTACCGCTTAGCAATCCCACGCAACCCGCTGCATCCTTGGTTGGACTTGGCGCAAAATTCTGCACAAAACCGAACCGTCGAAGGCAGCGATTCGACATTCGGATTTCGGGTTTCATTCGTCATTCGTCATTTGAGCTTTGGAATTCGGGCTGAATCCACTCTTGCGCTCCCGCGTCGTCTTTCCCATGAAACAAAACCTCCTTCTCGTCCTGGCCCTGGCTACAGTCGTTCTGGACCAACCAGTTTCGGCTGCGGAACTCCAGCCCACGACCATCTTCACCGCCACCAACGCCTCGTTCGCCGAACAGTTCGCAGCGAAGGAAATCCGACGCTACGTCTATCTCCGCACCGGCCGACTGTTGCCGGCGCCGGAAGCAAAAGCTCACCTGCCGGCGAAGGGCGAGTGCATCGTCGTCTCGCGCCACGATGGGCCGCTGGCGACGGCGCTCGCAGCCGACGAGCGCTGGTCCCAAGACCTCGCCATGCTGCCGGCGCAGAGTTACTGGCTCAAAACGGTCGAGCGTCCACGGGGCGGGGCGTTGCTCGTCACAGGCGGCGATGATGCGGGTGTGCTGTACGGCGCTTACCGGCTGGCCGAGAAGCTGGGCGCACGGTTCTACTTGCACGGCGATGTGTTGCCGGACGAGCGTATCGCGCTCCGCGTGCCGGCGTTGGACGAGAAAGCAGCTCCGGTTTTCGCGTTGCGCGGTATCCAGCCGTTCCACGATTTTCCTGAAGGCCCAGACTGGTGGAATCGTGACGACTACCGCGCGGTCATCTCGCAGCTTCCGAAGCTCGGCATGAATTTCTTCGGCCTACACACTTATCCGGAGGGTGGTCCGAACGCGGAGCCGGCGGTCTGGATTGGCCCGCCGCAGGAAATCGCCTCCGGCAGCCAGGTGCAGGCGAGTTATCCGTCGAGCTGGATGAACACGCGGCGCGGCAACTGGGGTTACGCGCCGAAGCGTACCAGCGATTACAGTCTGGGCGCGGCGGCGCTGTTCCCGCGCGATGATTTCGGCGCCGAGTGCATGGGAGGCTTCCTGCCGCAGCCGACGACGCCCGCCGATGAAAACGAGCTGTTCAACCGTGCCGGCGATTTGCTGCGCGACGCTTTCAGTCACGCACGCCGGTTGGAGGTGAAAACCTGCGTCGGCACCGAGACGCCGCTGGTCGTGCCGAAAGCGGTGCAGGAGCGGTTAAAGGAGCAGGGCAAAAAGCCCGCCGACCTGGCCGTGGTGAAGCAGCTTTACGAAGGTATCTTCCGCCGCGCCGCCCAGGCGTATCCGCTGGACTATTACTGGTTCTGGACGCCGGAGGGCTGGACATGGGATGGCACGAAGCAGGAGCAAATCGCCGCCACGACGAATGACTTGGCCGCCGCCATCGCCGCGTACCGTGAGGTGAAGCCGCCCTTTGCACTGGCGACGTGCGGCTGGGTGCTCGGCCCACAGCAGGACCGCGCGTTGTTCGACAAGATCCTGCCGAAGGAGATCGCCGTGAGTTGCATCAACCGCCAGGTCGGCAATACGCCGGTGGACCCCGGCTTCGCCGAAGTCAGCGGGCGCCGCAAGTGGGCGATTCCGTGGCTGGAGGACGATCCGGGCCTGACTGCCCCGCAGCTCTGGGCGGGCCGGATGCGGCGCGATGCCTACGATGCGCGGCGCTACGGCTGTGATGGTTTAATGGGCATCCATTGGCGGACGCGTGTGCTCGGCCCGACGGTGGCCGCGCTGGCGCAAGCGGCGTGGCGGCAGGGCGGTTGGGCCGCGGAGTGGTATCTGCGGCACGACTCATCGCCGTGCGCGTCTGGGCCGGTGGGCGGCACCGCGGCGGATTTTCCGGGGCACCGGATCGCCGGCACGCCGCACGAGCGTATCTATCAAACTGTGCGCTACAACCTCGCCGCCTATCACCTGCCGGTGTCGAACGGCCTTTACACCGTGACGCTGCAATTCTGCGAGCCGCATTACGACGCGGCTGGCAAGCGCGTTTTCGGCGTGACGCTACAAGGCGCGCCGGTGATCGAGAAGCTGGACATCTTTGCGCAAACCGGCCTGGACAAGGCGCTGGATTACACCTTCGAGCGCGTCGCGGTGACGAACGGCTGGCTGGATATCGGCTTCACTCCAATTGTGGAATTTCCGTCCATCGCCGGCCTCGTGGTGCAAGGAGTCGGCGCGTCGCTGAAGATTGATTGCGGCGGCGCGGGCGGCGGCGGTTACTCGGCGGACTGGCCTTCCGGCCCGGCAAAAGCCACTTTCCCGGACACGAAAGACTTTTACGCCGACTGGGCGCGGCACGAATTCGGGCCGGAAATTGGCGCGGCGGCGGCGGACATTTTCGCCAGGATGGACGGCCTCTTGCCTCGCCCGGTGGACTGGGTCGGCGGGCCGGGGGGCATCAAACCGGACCTGCGGTCGTGGCGCGAAGTGCGCGTGGATTACGCCTTCGTGGACGAGTTGGCGGCGCTGACGCCAGAGGTGCGCGGCGCTGGCAATCGCGAGCGTTTCGACTGGTGGTTGACGACCTTCCGCTATCTCCAATCCATGGCCGAAGTGAATTGCGCCTGGGGCCGCTATAACGCGGCGTTCACCGATGTGAAGTCGGTGAAGGACGCGACGGCACAGCGCCAACTCGCCCAAACGCAACTGCTGCCGCTGCGGCGCGAACTCGTCCGGTGCGTGGGCGAGCTTTACGACAGGCTGCTCGCCACGGTCAGCAACCCCGGCGAACTCGGCACGGTGATGAACTGGGAGCAACATAATTTTCCCGGCCTGCTGGTGAAGCCTGGCGAGGAACTGGCGAAGCTGCTTGGCACACCGCTGCCCGCCGACGCGGAATTGCGGAAGAATTATCGCGGCCCAGCGCGACTCATCGTGCCGACGGTGCGGACGAGCGTGGCCTCCGGCGAAGCGCTGAAGCTCACGGTGCTGGTGCTGGCGGAGCAACCGCCGCGCGCCCTCTCCGTGTCGTGGCGTCCGCTGGGCGGCGGGCGTTACGCGCAGGTGGCGTTCACGGCGGTGGCGCGCGGAGTTCACACGGCGACGCTGCCGGCGGCGGAAGACGACTTTGAATACTTCATCCGGCTTGATCCTGCGGCCGGCCAGGCAGTGTTCTTCCCCGCCAGCTCCCCGGCGCAGAACCAGACCGTGGTGGTGGAGCCGCTCATGAAAGCCTGGTGAGTGCGCGGCCTTGGCCCATTTGACAGCGCCGGCCGGCGTGCTCATGGTTGGCCCATGAACAATCTCCTTTTACTCGCCGCAGCCCTGCTGCCGGCCATCGTGACCGCCCAGGCGGCTGACACCCTTTTGGGCGTGCCGCTCAAAGACATTGACGGCAAGAGCACAACGCTCAAGGCCTACCAAGGCAAAGTGCTGCTGGTGGTCAACGTCGCTTCCAAGTGCGGCTTCACTCCGCAATATGCCGGGCTGGAAGCGCTCTACGCGAAATACAAGGACCGGGGTTTGGTGGTGCTGGGCTTTCCCTGCAACCAGTTCGGTGGCCAGGAGCCGGGCACCAACGAGGAGATCAAGCAGTTCTGCACCTCCAAATACGGCGTGACTTTCCCGCTGTTCGACAAGCTCGACGTCAACGGCCCCAAGCGCGCGCCACTCTACGCGCTGCTGGTGGGCAAAGATTCGCCGGTGGCTGGCGACATCCGCTGGAACTTCACCAAGTTTCTCATCGGGCGTGACGGCAAGATCCTCGAACGTTTCGAGTCGCGCACGAAGTCGGATGCGCCGGAGTTGGTGGAAGCCGTGACCGCCGCGCTGGCGGCGAAGTAGCCGCGCGGCAGCGCCAGCCTTCACCGACTCAGCGCGCGCATTGCCGCCGCCGCCGCCTGCACGGTCTTTTCGAGGTCCGCGGCGGTGTGGGCGGTGGAAAGGAAGCCCGCCTCAAACTGCGAGGGTGCGAGATAAACTCCGGCCTCGAGCATCGCGTGGAAGAATCTCTTGAAGCGCTCGCGGTCGGACTTCATGGCGTCGTCGAGATTGTGGACCGGCGCGCTGGTGAAGTAGCTGCAGAACATGGAGCCGCAGCGGTTGAACTGCACCGGCACGCCCGCTGACTTGGCGGCGTCTTTCAGGCCGGCTTCGAGTTGCGCGCCGAGGTTTTCCAGCCGGGCGTATGGCGTTTCTGACTTCTGACTTACCCCCAGTTCCTCCAACGCCGCAATGCCCGCCGCCATCGCCAGCGGGTTGCCACTAAGCGTGCCGGCCTGGTACACCGGACCGAGCGGCGCGAGGCAGTCCATGATCTCCGCCCGCCCGCCGAACGCGCCCACCGGCAACCCGCCCCCGATGATTTTGCCAAACGTCGAGAGGTCGGGCGTGATGCCGAAGCGCTGTTGCGCGCCGCCGGGAGCGAGACGGAAGCCGGTCATGACTTCGTCGAAGATGAGCAGGCTACCGTGCGCGGCGGTTATTTCACGGAGGAATTCCAGGAAGCCCGGCTTGGGCAGATACAGGCCCGCGTTGCCAGGCACTGGCTCGACGATGATGCCGGCGATCTGGTCCTTGTTTGCTGAGAAAACTTCCTTCACCGCCTCCACGTTGTTGAACGGCACGACGATGGTGTGCTGCGTGAACGCCGCCGGCACGCCCGCGCTATCCGGGTGACCGAACGTCAGCGCGCCGGACCCGGCCTTGACGAGCAGCGAGTCGGTGTGCCCGTGGTAGCAGCCGTCGAACTTGACGATCTTGTCGCGGCCTGTGAAGCCGCGCGCCAGGCGGATGGCCGACATGCAGGCCTCGGTGCCGGAGTTGCACATCCGCACCTTCTGGACGCTGGGCACGAGGCTGACGATGAGCTTGGCTATCGTGACTTCAAACGGATTCGGAATGCCGAAGCTGGTGCCGTGGTCGGCGGCGGCTTTGATGGCGGCGATGATTTTCGGATGCGCATGACCGAGGATCGCCGGCCCCCAAGTGCCGACGTAGTCAACTAACTCCTCGCCGTCCACGGTCCAGACATGCGCGGCGGCGGCGTGGTTGACAAAGAACGGTTGCCCGCCCACGGCGCGGAAGGCGCGCACAGGGGAGTTCACCCCTCCGGGGATGTAATTCAGAGCTTCAGCGAAAAGAGCTTCGGATTGCGGTCGCGAGATCATGGGAAAAGTGTCAGGAGATTGGGCACCGGGAGTCGAGGGGAAAGCAGAAAGCAGAAAGCAGAAAGCAAAAAGCGGAAAAACATGACTCCCGCTAGCCCATTTCTGCTTTCTGCTTTCCGCTTTTTACTTCAACCCTTGTAAACGATCAGCACGCCGTACTCCGTCATCAGCTTCTGCGTGCCGATGTCGAGGTTGGTGTAGTTGATCGGGCTGATGGTGATAATGTGTTCCTGGCCCACCTTGCCCAAGAAGGTGGACACGAATTCGTCGAACCGGTCGTGACCCACCTCAATGCAGTCGGTGTGGCGGATCGTCTTGACGCGAATTTTCTTGTCAGACTCCTTGGCGGCAACCTCCATCGGTGCCAGCGCCTTGCCGATAAGGCTGTCGCCGGTTTTGGCGAGGATTGGTACCTTGAGGTGCTTCTCCTCCTTCGCCGCGGCGGAGGTGGAGATGGGGTTCACAGGATTGACCTGAAGATGGGGTTCTCCGGCGGCAGGCGGCGCGGCCTGCGTGAGCGTGGGCGACACCTCCGGCACCGTGATTCGCTCCTTGCAGTTGGGGCAGTCGAACTCCGCGCCGGCAGCGGTGCTGTCCACGGCCAGTTCCTGTTCACAATTCGGGCAGTTAAAAACTAGGTCCATAAAGGTTTAGTCTCGTTGCAACTCGCGGCAGCGTAGGCAGTGGCTCAAGGACTGGCTAGGAAAATAATCGTGCGGGAACTGCAACGGATGCACAACAGAATTCTTCGCCGAGCTGCGAGCGCAAGACTGTCGTTGCAATCCGCATGGACGTTGAATCGCTCCTTCCAGAACTCAGCGAGTCGTCGGCTGGCGTCGTTACAGCGCAAAGCCAAGACGTTTTCTGCTCCCGGCTCACCCCCAGAACAGGCCAGATGGCTTGCCGCAGGCACCAATGACCGCCTGGCAACCCGCTTCGCCCACACCGGGACCGATAGAGAAGCTCTGGCGACGGAAGGCGTCCTACGCGCCGGGCCACACCTGCGTCGAAGTTCCTGAGTCCATGAATACAGATCAGGGTTTCTCTTGGATTTCAGGCTTTAGTTCCCCTTGGAGGGAGCGGGCGCGATGGAGTTGGCAATCGGCGCGAGCTTCTGGCGCATCGCCGTTTGCACGTCCGTCAACGAAGCGCTTTTCACCTCGGCGATGGCCGCCGCCATGCCGCTGGCATAAGCTGTGGCGGCGGAGGTGCCGGCGACCAAATACTGCTGTCCCTGGAAGTCCACCACCGACGTGCCGGGCGCAATCGCGTCCACGAAACTTCCGTAGTTGGCATAAGAGGCGATCTTTTTCTGCGCGTCACCGGCGGTGACGGCGGTCACTTCCGGATACGCGGCCGGATAGGTGGGCGTCGTCACCGGTTCGTTGCCGGCGGCGGCGAACAGTACCACGCCCTGCTTGCTCGCCTGCGTGATGACATCGTGCAGCACGGGACTGTCGGCCTGACTGCCGAAGCTGAGATTGATAGGATTGCACCCGTCGTTCACCGCCTGCGTGATCCCCACCGCCGCCCCGAAGGAAGTTGTCGTCGGCTGACGGCCGTAAACGTCGTACGGTTTGATGCGAGTGGAAGTGCTGCCTCCGGTCAAATCCTCCAAGCTGCGCAAAATCGTCTCGGCCATCGAGGTGGCGTGCGTAGGGGTGTTGGGCAACGGCACCGCCTCCCCCGTGACCGAGACCGGCTTTTCCATGAAGACGTCCAACTGGCTGCCCAGCGATTGAATCGCCGTGTCCACCAGGCCGACGACCAGCCGTCCGCTGCTGGGCGGGGCCTTGGGCTGCAATGTCAGGGGCGGCGTGGAACTGGCCAGCAACGGCTGCGGCAGGGCTGGCTGATCAATCACGTAGTTGTTTTCCACGGCAGCGATGTCGGTGTTGCCCGCCAGCGTTTCCCGGGCGGCGTCGGCGCTGTCGGCGCTGTCAAACTTCAGGCGGTAGGCGTTCAGCCCGTCAATCTTCCCGATCACCTTCGCGCCGAGGGCGCGGGCGATGTCCTCGATGTTCGCGCCGGGTTTGAGCCGGAGGATCAGTTCATCCGGGACGATGGTGGGCGGCAGTGGTTTCTTGAGGTTGACCACGATGGCAGGCCGGATCAACTGGGTGGCCTGGTTCATCGAGGTGTGGAAGACGTAAAGGCGGGCGGGCGCGTTGCTCTGCGGCACGACGGCGAAGTTCAGCTTGCCCAGCAACATGCGCAGCGCGTCCTGGACCGGCAGATTCTTGAACTTGGTGGAGGCCGTGTAACTGGCGTCCGGCTCGACGAACACCTGCCATCCCGACTCACTGGCGATCTGCTCCAACAATTGCGGCAGCGGACAGTTTTTCACGTTGGCGTCCACGCGATCAGCACGCCAGGTCAGGGCGGTTGCGTTCGCCGCCAGCACGGGGGCCGCGCTCAGGAGCCAGGCCGCTACCACGCCGGCGAACCAGCGTGACCAAGGAATTTCAAGTGTTGTCATAACGTGGGGCAACCATGCACGAGCCGAGTCTGCCACGCAAGCGCCGCGGCACTTACGCCTGCCGTCGCCACCGCCTTCGCCGCCCGGCTGACAACTGGCTCGCCTACTATTCCGCTTACTATTCCGATTGACCCGTCCGCCGTAACGCCTGAAACTTCGCCTGCGCAATGAACCATTACGACGACCAACGCCCCGATTCTGACCAACTGCCGCCGCGCTACTCCGAACCGCCCGGCACCGAGCCAACGCTCTGGCAACAAATCAAGAAATTCATCGTGCCCGCCCTCGGTCTGGTGCTGCTTCTCTTCGGCAAGCTCAAGTTCCTCCTGATCCCGGTGCTGAAGTTCTTTCCCATGATCCTCAAGACCGGCGGCACCATGATCCTCAGCATCGGTGCCTACGCGATGATGTGGGGCTGGCAGTTTGCCCTGGGCTTCGTGCTCCTGATTTTCATCCATGAGTGCGGGCACCTCGTCGCCGCCCGGCGCATCGGGCTGAAGGTGGGAGCGCCGGTGTTCATCCCGTTCATGGGAGCGATCATCGCGCTCAAGGAAGCGCCGCGCAACGCCTGGATCGAGGCGCAGGTGGGCATCGGCGGGCCGCTGCTGGGTTCGCTCGGAGCGCTGGGGTGCGACCTGATCTTTGTGGTAACGGGCAATCCGCTCTACCGCGCGCTGGCCTACACTGGCTTCTTCCTGAATCTCTTCAACCTGGCACCCATCGGCTTCCTCGACGGCGGTCGCATCGTCACCGCGCTTTCCCCCTGGCTCTGGCTGGTGGGCGCGGTGGTCATGGGCGTGATGGTGGTGACGCATTTCAACCTCATCGTGCTGATCATCCTCCTCATGTCACTGCCGCGGCTATGGTCCTTGTTCCGCCCCAAGACCGACGCAGAAATCCGCTACTTCGAGGTCACGCCCGCCCAGCGGGGAATCATGGCGGTGCTCTACTTCGGTCTCATCGCGCTGCTGGTGATAGGGATGCAACTAACATTTATCCAGGCGGGCAGGGGTGACTTCAATCCGTGATCCCGGCGGCAAACTCTGGTACGGCGGACGCGCGACGGACTTACAGACTCTCCGCGTGTTCCCCGTCATGAACATTGGCGCTTGCGGTCGTTCCAGGAAACGCCATGCGCTTGTGTGAGGATTAGTTGCTGGAGCAAAGTCACGGTCTTACCGCCTTGGCCCCATTCTCCGGCCGGGGAGGTTGAGCTGGCGGCGACGGTGCGGCAATGACCACCTTGGGTGCGGGCTGGTGCGGCACGAACAGCACGTCAGTGTATTGGAACTTGCAGTTATTCGCTTCCAGGTGCTTGTCAAACTTTGCCGAATAGCTGTTGACCGAAAGCGTGCGCTTTTCCGGGTTCAATTCCAGCACGGCGCAATAGCTGTTCATCTCGGCCGACGTGGGATTCTGCCAATCAAAGAGCATCTGGTAGACCGTGTTCCCCTGGTCGCCCTTATCCACATAGTTGACAGTTGATAAGTGACCGCAGATCACCATGAAGACATTGCCATAGTGTCTCGCCAATTTGTTCCAGATCCGCTCGCCGCTAACATCGCGGCCTTTATGTTCCAGATACGAATGGGTGAGGAGGATAACCGAGTGATTTGGGTGCGCACTAATCACCTTGCCGGCCCAATCCAGGATGTAATCCGGGGGATTAAAGACCAGCGAGACGACCAGCCAATTGATCCCGCCCGCTCGGAACAGATGATAGCTGCTCGCGTTGGATCCTTCCGGCGCGTTGCCGCCAAAGGACGGCCGGGCATTGAAGCGCGTCACCGGGAAGTGCTTTTCAAAAAGCGCGAGCCGGTTGGTCTGACCGTCGGGTGTGCCGAAGTCGTGGTTGCCGACCGCGAGTATGTAAGGAACGCCCCCTTTCTCAAGGCGCTGCATGCTATTGTCGAAGTTACTCCACATCCGCTCCTCCGTTCCCCGTTCCACCATGTCGCCTACATGCAGGACGCATTTGATATTGAGTTTCTCCTTGTTGGTAGCAATCCAGTCACATGTGGCCTCGAGTACTTCCGGGAAGGTGTCCACCGCAATCTGGGAGTCAGGCAGTACGACGATGCGGAAGGGTTCGCTTTGGGAGGGAAGAAGGAACGAAAAGGACAGCAGCAGAAAAACCATTCTGGCCAAAAGAGGCCCGCCGACACCACTCAGGCGCAATCTCCGAAGGTTATGCGTGGGTTCCTGCGGAGGTTGAGGATGCTGAACGAGTAAGAGAGAATCGGTTATGAGCATAAGGTTACGTTGGTTTTAAGACTTGGGCTTTCGCACGATGACGAAAGTAATTGGTTCATTCGACGGCAGCAAGACCGATGGGAATCGGTCGGCTGCTGAAGCGCGGGCGATGGTTGCTCTGCCTGCGGTTACACTTATCGAGGCGGTTGGTTCGGGGACGCGCAACTGAATCTGTTGCCGGATTCCTGACCGGAGTGAGACGGAGATGCGGTCTTCACTCCACGTTAGGCGCTGAATCTCGATTTGCCCGCGACAGCGCACCCCTTCAATGGTGCCGGTTGGCCACTGACTTGGCAAAGCGGGCAGGAGTTCAAGCCAGCCGGGCTGGGCCTCCACTAACATCTTGATAATGATTGCCGGCAGGCCACCGCAGAGGTCAGTGTTGAAAAGAGATTTTGGATTGTGGGTCGTCACCAGGTTCGGATTCCAGTAGTTATTGGCGAGCCAATCCACAACGTCGTAGGACATCTGAGCGTCACGCAGGCTGGAGGCGCAGAGTCCTAACTGCACCAAGCCGAAGGCCATTTCCCCGCCGCTTTCGCGCCGCCGAATCTCCATTCGCTTTTCCGCGGCGACCTGGAAGGCTTTTCGTAGCGTGGAATTAGTGGCGATCTCGTCGGGCAAACCATTAAACAACGCGTAGAGATGAGAGCAATGGCGGTGCGCGTAGTTATCTTTCAACAGAGGCGTGGTCCATTCCTTGAGCGCGCCATCTTCGTTAATCTGATAGTCGGGCAGTTTGGCCAGCATCTGTTGCCAGCGTTCCACCCCTTGGGGATCGGTCTGCAACTCCTGGCAGGCGGCGACCAGGTTGCGGAGCAGCTCCTTCGCCGCCGCGACGTCCATGGTGGCGTTGATGCAGGACTGTGACGGGTTATTGCCCGGATTGTTCTCCGGCGAGTAAGACGGGCTGAACAGGTATCTGCCGTCCGGGCCTTCGACCAGGAAGTCTTCATAAAACAACGCGGCTTCCTTCATGAAAGGCAAGGCCCGCTGCTTCAGAAACGCCCGGTCGCCGGTGTAAAGGTAGTAATCGTAATAGAACTGGGCGGCCCAGCTTGCACCAGCCGTCCAGAAGGTCATCGGCCAGGTCTGGTCAAAATGATTGTTCAAGCCGTGACTGCTGGTTCGCGAGGCGATGTGAATGCCCCGGCAGCCGTAAAGGCGGCGCGCGTTGTCGCGGTAATCCTGCATCTGCGATTCGAGATAGCGAAAGTATGGCTCCAGACACTCGGCCAGGTTGGCGGACAAGTCGGCGGCAATGGCACATTGGACGTTGCCATTCATGGTGTAGTCGGCCGACCACGGTGGCCCCCAGGTTCCGTTCCAGATTCCTTGAAGGTTAGGAAATAGCTCCCCGCTGCTGGACAGTACGGCGTAGCGGCAGGCATCGAATTCCTTCTCCAGCAGCGTCTTCGAGAGATGACCTATCCTGGACTTGGCGATTAGTTCCTCCGAACTAAGACTGCGATCAGCAACGTCACCCAAGTCCAGTTTCATCCGCTTGAAAATGGCACCGTGAACCTCTGCGTGTCTCTGCAACAAGGAATCGAAATTCGCCTTGATGCTACTAAGGCCTTGCTTGAGCGCCGGGAGCTGCGAGCGGTTGAAATCTGAGAGCAATTCGAGGCGCACGAAGATCAGCACCTCGTCGGCGCCGTGAACCTTGACCTGGTCGCCTTCGCTGGTGACCTTGCCGCCGCGGGCGACGATGCGGGCGGCACCTTCGTAGCCCTGCAAACTGCCAGGCCAGGTTCGCCGAAAACTGCTGCGATAACTTAGCCAACTAGGATCGGCGGAGATGCTAACATCCTTGATGCCGCCCTTGAAGGCTTCCACCGGCCACCAGCCCCCCTGGCCTTCGGTGGGGCGCTGGGCTACCAGTAAGTCACAGTCCACTGCGCCCGGCCCGGGACCCGTGATAGAGAGCACCACCACGTCATCCGGGCGCGACACAAAGAGACGGCGGCGAAACTCGCCCCGGTCATCTGACCAGCGCACCGACGCGACGCCCGTCGCAAAATCTACAGACCTTTCGTAGCCGCGCACGGCACCTTGCGGGGCCATCTTAACGCGCAAATCGAAAGCCGGAATGAACGGGTCAGTCCAACGCTTTCCGCCCCAGCCTTGCTGGTGAGATAGTTCCACCACGTAGTCCGCCGCCCGCTGGTACTGTCCTTTGGTCATCAAACGGCGGATCTCCTGTAGTTGACTGGCGGTATCCACCGGCGGGAGCGGCTGGTTCAGCGGCATGAACAGACGCGCATGGTTGAAAATGATGGTCTCATCCAGCGGCTGACTCATGACCAAGGCCCCGAATTTGCCGTTGCCGCTCACAAGGGCGTTTTCCCAGGTGTCAGGCGGGCGGTAACTTACAAAGCCGCGTGCCGGGCTGCCCTTCTCTGCCTCCGGCGCGGCGAAAGCCGACCCAAGGTTGAGCGCGCATGACAAAGCCAGGGCGAGTGCGAAGCCGGATGTGTGGCCAGTGACTGCGATCAGGAAAGCAGGAGGGCTAGGTTTAAGTGGACTGGTAGGGCTATTTAAGGGCATAGGAGTTTGTGTTTGATCGGTATAGGATTTAAGTCGGTATTGCGGTGGCGGCAATGTTATCGTCGCGCGGGCGGTGTTTGGCGGAGCATGCAACTGTGTGAACCGGCCAAGCGAACGCGCAAAACTCTGCCCAGATGGAAGGCCCTTGCCGTGGCTGACTTTGGGTGATGACCGGCCCGAAAGGCGAGCTTGGCCTCGTTAGAGCGTGTATGAAAACGCCTGGCGTGGTAGGGCGAGGCTCCTGCCGAGCTGTCCGGTAGGCTCATTACCGCTGTCGTTGAGGCTCGGCAGG
>CAINDV010000256.1 GCA_903847485.1 uncultured Verrucomicrobiota bacterium | reverse complement strand
GAACACCGGCACGTTGCCCGCGCCCACGCCCAGCGTCGGCGTGCCCGAGCTGTAGGCCGTCTTCACCAACCCCGTGCCGCCCGTGGCCAGGATGAGCGCCAGCCCTTTGTGGCTCATCAGCGCCTGGGTTTGCTCGCGCGAGGTATCCGCCAGCCACTGGACGCAATCCTCCGGCGCCCCCGCCGCCAACGCCGCTTCGTAGCAAATGCGGGCCGTCTCGGCGCAGCAGCGCTTCGCCTTGCCGGCCGGGCAGATGATGATCGGGTTGCGGGCCTTGAGCGAAATGAGGATTTTGAAGATGACGGTGGAGGTGGGATTGGTCACCGGAATCACGGCCAGGATGGGGCCGACCGGCTGCGCGATCTCCATGATGCCACTTTCGAAGTCATCGCTGATGACCCCGGCCGTCTTGAGATGCTTGATGTCCTCATAGACCAGGTGGGCGGCCACGACATTCTTGATGACCTTGTCCTGCCAGCGGCCGATGCCGGTTTCCTCGTGCGCCAGCTTGGCGAGACGAACGCGCTGGTTGAAAGCGGCCCGGCGCACGGCGTCCACGATCCGGTCGGTCTCCGCCTGATCGAGTTGGGCGAATACGGCACCGGCTTGTATGGCCCGGTCGAGCACTTCATCCACGAATTCTGCGAGTTTGGTTTCCATCGTTGCTTGTCTCTACTGGGTCAAATGCTTGGGCCGGGTTGGTCGTTCGCCCGGAATAGGCTGGCGGAAGTGTCCACGCAGGATCGTCGGGAGGCGAGCCAATTTCCGGCTGCCGGGCCGGAGGCCGGCGCTCCGGGCCACTCAAACCTTGGGTGGTTCGTCCCCGGTGAGCGCGTGACGGACGTGCGGATAGGCCAGAATCTTGGCATCCTCGGTGACGAGCGAGGCCTCGAAAACTCGCGCCGTCGCCACGATGATTTGGTCGGCGGGGTCGCGGTGAAAGGTGCCGGGAAGCTGCGTGGACTCAACGCATACGCGGGGCGAAAGTTCGAGCAGGCGAACCCCAGGATACGAAAGTGCCTGCTGAAGCCAGTCGCCGACCGCGCAGGGAAGCGCCAATCGCTGCCGCTCGACCAATTTGGCAACCTCCCAGCACGAAATCGCGCTCACGCCAATGCCGGTCTGCTCGGCGGCGTCGAGCAGCGCGCGCGCCGGGGCGGAAAGCGCGGAATCCCCGTGGACCCACCAAACCCAGATGTGCGTATCGAGGACAATCACCCAGCCGCCTCCCAGTCAGCCGCCGCCACCGGTTCCGTGGGGGCCAGCAGCTTGACCGGAGTGCCGCGCAGCGGATAGCGGCCCCCCGCCGCCGTGGCCGTGGCAAAGGGAAGGACGATGACCTCGACGGCCTCGCCACGGCGAAAAGGGAGGTCGCGCAACGTGATGACGCCATCCTCAGCCAGAATCGTTTCGGAGCGGTGTGCTTGCATGGCGGGAAAGTAAAGCGGCTGCACTGACCGGGCAAGCGCGCAAACCGATCCCGTTTTGAGATTCTCAGCGTGCGCGGACGCGATGTCTTTGGAGCGCCGATTTTCAATCGGCTTTCGGCGTGGAAGTGGCGGCTGGCGGATGATTGGGCAAGGGTTTCTCGGTCAGGCTCCGGCGCACGCGAAAAGCCGGTTGAGAACCGGCGTTCCGGGCATAGCGGCGTCTCGGTAGAGCGCCGCATCCCTGCAAAACGAAACCGCTGGGCGGACACGCGCCCGCCCGGCGGGGAGAATGGCGGCTTTCTGCCGAAAGCCGCTACGCGCTACTGCGGCAACGTGCGGTAAAAGCGCTTCGGCTGATCCGCGGAGCCGTAATCAATGAAGATTTGCGGCATGGACTGGATTACGACGTTGGTCAGCGTGAACCACTGCACGGGGACGAGGTCGAGGTTGGTGGCGTATTGCACGGTGCAAGTGCCGCCCAGCGGGCCATAGACATTCACCCCGGCATACATCTTGAGCGTGTTGAGCCAGAGGCAGGCGGGCGCGCTGACGAAACCGCCCGCGAAGTTCGTGACCGCCACCGAATAGCAGCCCACCTGTCCGGGACCGGCGTTGGTGATCGTGAGCGACGGCCCGGTTGCCCAGGGAATCGGGCTGCCGGCGAAATACCATTGGTAAGTCGGCGGCGGATTGCCCGTGTCGCCCACGGTGAAGGTGACCTGCCCGTTCGGGGCAATGGTTTGCGTGATCGGTTGGTTGGTGATCACCGGGGGCACCGGCAGGAACTCGTAAGCCCCGATGTCAGCCGCCGCGATGCTGTCGCCGTTGCCATCCACCGGACGCAGGAAACCGCGCTGGTCATTCGTGAGACTGCCGCTGTCGCCGGCATCAATGGCCGGGCTGTCGAAGCGCAGGGCGTGCGTGGGCGTCGGCCCGCCATTGTTCGCCAGCGGGCCGAGCAACGGGGCCACGCCGTAAATGTTGTGCGTAGTGACGCCGGCGATCGTCGCGCCGTTGGTATTTTGAATGAGGTTGTAGTCGAGAGAAGTGATGGAACCGCTACAATCGGGCCCGCTGCTGACCGTCATATTGCCGGTGATGATGCTGTTCATGACCGAGCATGTTTTCCCACCATAGACGTAAATTCCTCCCCCTCCATATTGGCCAGCCGTATTACTCACGATGGTGCTGCTTGAGATCAAAGCAGTGCCGTCGATGGCAAGCGCACCGCCCGACGAGGCGGCATTCCCGGAAAATGTGCAGTTGGCCGCGTTCATATTGGCTGTGTTTACAATCCTGACAGCACCTCCGCCGGAAGGAGTGCTATTGGATTGGAAGGTGCTGTTGAGTAAGCTGACTTGGGCGTAGGTGTAGGTGCCAATGGCTCCACCGCCGCCTCCGCCTGAGTTGCATCGGTTTCCTGCAAGAGTGCTATTGACAACCACCAAACGGGAAGACGTTGCGCTGTAGACGCCGCCACCGTAAATGCCGGAAGCAACGCAACCCCTCACCGTGCAGTTACTAATCGTCAACTGCCCTGAATTATAAATGCCGCCGCCATCACCTAGTCCGAGGCCATCCGCAACCGTCAAACTTGAAACGGCGGCGGTCCCAGTAACCACTTGCAACACCCGGCTCGCATTGTTCCCGCTCACCGTCAACTTCGTTGCCCCCGGCCCTGCAATCGTGAGGTCCTTGCCAATCGTCAACTGTCCGCTAGTGAGCGTGATGGTGCCGTTGGTGGCGAAATCAATGGTTTCGCCGGGAGTGGCATCGGCGATGGATTGGCGGAGGGAGCCGGGGCCGCTGTCGGCGAGCGTGGTAACGGTGCGCTTCTGAAGCTCGTAGGCGCCAATATCGCTGCCATCATCCGCGACAGGATAGCCGGGGTAAAGGAAGGGCCGGGGCTGGCCGCGCTGGTCGGTGGTCAGGCCGTCGCTGCTGCCGGCGTCAATAGCCGGGCTGCCGGGCACGAGCGCGTGCGTTGGCGTCGGCCCGCCATTGTCCGCCAGCGGGCCGAGCAACGGGTTTTTGCCATAAATGTTGTGCGTGGTGGCGCCTGTAATCGTCACGCCGTTGGTGTCGCCGATGAGGTTGAAATCGAGCGAACGAACAAATCCACCTTCACTCGTGGTTATGTCTAGTGCCGGACTGCCTTGGTTGCCAGCGACAATGCTATTTGCAATGTCCACGCTGCCGGCACCGAACACCCGGATGCCCCTTCTGTTCTGGGTGAAAGTGCAATTTACGATTAAACATGGTCCCCCCGAGGATGACTGTGCCAGTGCTCCGCCGTACCAAGCGTCATTACCAGAGAAAGTGCATCCGGCCAGTTTAAGCGTGCCGTCATTTCTGATAGCAGCCCCGGTAAAGCCGCTGTTGCCGGAGAACGTGCTATTGGTAAGAGCCAGAACGCCTTCGTTGAAGATCGCGCCGCCGTTTTCTCCTTGGTTCGCTGAAAGAACTGTGTTGATTATCGTGAGCGAGCCACCGCTGATCCGAATGGCACCGCCCCAGTAATTGTTGCCATTTGCAACCGTCAGCCCTGAGATGGCGGCCGTCACGTTGGCGAACGAGAACACCCGACCAGCGTTGTTGCCGCTTACTGTCAGGTCCATCGCACCTGGACCGGCAATTGTGAGGTTTTTGCCAATGACCAGTTCCCCGCTCGTTAGCGTGATGGTGCCATTGGTGGCGAAGTCAATGGTTTCGCCGGGAGTGGCATCGGCGATGGATTGGCGGAGGGAGCCGGGGCCGCTGTCGGCGAGGGTGGTAACGGTGCGCTTCTGAAGCTCGTAGGCACCAATATCGCTGCCATCATCCGAGACAGGATAGCCGGGGTAAAGGAAGGGCCGGGGCTGGCCGCGCTGGTCGGTGGTCAGGCCGCCGCTGCTGCCCGCATTAATGGCCGGGCTGCCGGGCAGGAGCGCGTGCGTAGGCGTTGGCCCGCCATTGTCCGCCAGCGGCCCGAGCAACGGGCCTCTGCCATAGATGTTGTGCGTGGTGACGCCGGTGATGGTCGCGCCGTTGGTGTCGCCGATGAGGTTGAAATCAGCAGAAATCAGATAACTTCCCCAATAAGCCCACGTCGAATTATCACAGTCGTGACCATGACCATAACCGGCATGGTTTCCTGCAATAATCGTGTTCTGAATTTGGATAAAACCGCCATTAAGCGTAATCCCCCCGCCGTAACCAGACACGTTGTTTGAACAAATGGTACAACTGTTCAAAACCACTCCCTTGCCGGGCAGATTCTGTGCATAACTGAAGATGGCACCGCCAGCAAATCCGCTGTTTAAAGAAAAGGTGCAATTGGTTGCATTGACCCAGCCTCCATCATTAAAAATAGCGCCTCCACCACCACCATAGCTGTTATTGCCAATGAAAGTGCATCTCAAAATGGTCAGATTGCAGGCGTAATTGTTAAAAATGCCCCCGCCGCCTTGAGCACCTGCAAACTGATTTCCGTTTGTGATTGTCAGATCCGAAAGGGATACGGAAATCCACGATGCTGTGAGGAACACACGGTCCACGTTGTTGCCACTGATGATGATGCTCGGCGCGCTCGGCCCGGCGATGGTCAGATTCTTCGATATGCCCAATGCCCCGTTTGTCAGCGTGATCGTGCCAGTGACGGCGAAATCAATGGTGTCGCCGGGCGCGGCGTCGGCGATGGCCTGGCGGAGCGAGCCGGGGCCGCTGTCGTTGAGGGTGGTGACGGTGATCGCAGCCTGGACCGCGATGGTGCTGGCGAGCAAAGTGCCGCAAAAGCTGAGTAGCCAGCCCGCACGGCGCTGTGGATTGCTTTGTAGTTTCATAGTCTGTCTTTCGTTTGTTGGATGTTCAGTCGCTGAAGGACGTTTGCAAAGTTATTTCATCGGCGTCTTGACGGAGCCATCTCCCTTGCCCCGGCATTCCACGAACCGCGCCTCGGCGCGCCTACATTCTTGTCGGCGTCGTTTTGTGCTGGGGTTCGGGCCGACAAGAATGTCGGCGCTCCGGTTCAAGGGCAGCCGCGACCTCCCATTTTGAGCGCCCATGGGGGCCATGAACCTCTGCGTTCTTTGCGCCTCTGCGTTGAACTGCGGCTGGGGTTCAACGCAGAGACGCGAAGAGCGCAGAGTCCCAAACCGAGGTTCATGGAAAGTTTCCTTCTCCGATCGGGCACGCCTTGCGCCCACGAACCGGAGCGCCGGCCTCCGGCCCGGCGAGTTGAGGCTGGCTGCGG
>CAINDV010000255.1 GCA_903847485.1 uncultured Verrucomicrobiota bacterium | reverse complement strand
GAAGAGACGACGCAGGCGAAAGCCGGATGGGGGAAATCTCCATGTCCGGTTTGACGAGGGAGAGGTGCCCCAGCGGAGACTGACAACTGCGGTCGGTTCAACTCCATCATGGACGCCTCTCTACTCTACTGGTTCTCTATTTCGGAATCCGGGATCAGGACAATCCTTTGACTTCCCATCCACGGCGATAGCTGCGGCGGACGAGGGGGTTAGCTTCTTTCACATTCTCGAAGCGGAGCCGCTTCGCATTCCATTCAATGGTCGTCTGCGGGAAGCGGGTGGCGACGGTGCCGAGCAGGATGGCTTCGGTTAGCGGGCCGGAGTAGTCGAAGTTCGCGGAAGTCTTATCCTTGCCGAGACAGGCTTGAACGTACTGCTGCCAGTGGTCGTGCTCTTCGACTTTGGGCCGCTGGTAGCCCTCGAAATCCTTTTCCGGATACAGCATGGCGCTGCCGATATGCGGCAAGAGCATCACGCCCTTGGTGCCGATAAACACCGAGCCTTGCCCAGGCAGCTTTTCTTCACCAAGCAAGGCTTGGATTTCCTGCGGCGGACGCGCGTCGCCGTCATACCAGGTGATGTTGACCGTCTTGCCAGCGGTGTAGGCCGTGCCGGGGAATACGTAGTGGACTATGGCGTTGATGGCCCAGTTCCACTGGTTCGGCGCGGGACCCTCGGAGCGAACTGACAGCGGCGAAGTCAGCGCTAGCGCCTTGAACACGGGATCGTAAATGTGGCAGCCCATGTAGCCGAACGTGCCGGTGCCGAAATCCAAACGCTTACGCCAATTGCTCGGATGGTAATAGCCTTCGCCGATGAAAGGCCGTTCGGCGGCGACGCCCAGCCAGAGATCCCAGGCCAGCGATTCCGGCACGGGGTCGTTGCGGCCCGGGCGCGGCATGGAGTCGCCCCACTTCTTGTCGGAGAAGGCGTGGACTTCCTTGATCTTGCCGATGGCGCCGCTTTGGACAATCGCCACCGCCTGGCGGTAAACGCCGCTGGAATGAATCTGGATGCCCATCTGCGTCACGAGCTTTTTCTTGCGCGCCACCTCGGTCAACTGCCGGGTCTCGTAGATGTCGTGCGTCAGCGGCTTCTGACAATAGACGTTCTTGCCGAGTTGAAGCGCCGCCATCGCGATGGGCGCGTGCATGTGGTCCGGCACGGAGACGTTGACGGACTGAATGGATTTCTCCTTGTCCAGCAACACGCGCCAGTCCTGGTAGATTTTCACGTCGGGAAACTTCAGCTTCAGCGCCTCGGCGCGGCGCTGGTCCACGTCGGCGACGGCCACGAGCTTCGCGCCGCCGCGGCGGGTCAGCCCATCGATGTCGCTGGCCGCCATGCCGCCCGCGCCGAAGCTGGCGTGCAGGAGCGGTTCGCCGGCAGCGGCGGCGGCGCGCAGGCCGCTGGTGACAAAGGGCGCGGTGGCCCATAGGCCGGCAGAAGTGAAAACAGTGCGACGGAGAAAGTCGCGGCGGCTGAATTGATTCGACATAGTGGGTGGGTTAGTTACGGGAGATTTTTGATGCTGACGTTGCGGAACATGACGGGATCGTTGTGACCGGCGAAACCGAAGTGGCCAGAAGTGCGGGTCTTGCCCGGATGCGGGCTGTT
>CAINDV010000254.1 GCA_903847485.1 uncultured Verrucomicrobiota bacterium | reverse complement strand
GTTTATGGCCGAGTCCCCAGACTGTCCATGCCAGAACCGAACCGTTGGCAGAAAAATGGTGGGTCAAAATGGACAGGCTTCCTCGCACCCCTCTGCGCCGGTAGGGCGACGCTACGGCGGAGCCTCAACCAAACCTGAGCGCCGACATTCTTGTCGGCCAGAACATCGGTAGACACCCACGCCGACAAGAATGTCGGCGCTCCGACTGCCCGGTTCATGGTCCCAATGCGCGACCCGAGAGTCGTGGCGGCTACCCGGCACGCGGCGCGTGCAAGTTGAAGATTGCCTTCACGCCCTCGTTCGCCAACTTCAGCACATGAACTTTCTGCCCCTGCTGGAATCCAAGCGTGATGGCCGCGCGCTGAGCGCCGCGCAAATTCAGCACCTCGTGACCGCTTTCACCGCCGGCCAGGTCCCCGATTACCAGATGGCCGCCTTTCTGATGGCGGTCTTCTTTCGCGGCATGACGGCCGACGAGCGCTGCGCTCTCACGCTGGCCATGCGCGATTCCGGCGAGACGCTCCGCTTCCCCGCCGACCCGCGCCTGCTCGCCGACAAACACTCCACCGGCGGTGTCGGCGACAAAGTCTCGCTGCCGCTTGCGCCGCTGCTGGCCTGCCTCGGCTTTCGCGTGCCTATGATTTCCGGCCGCGGCCTCGGCATCACCGGTGGCACGCTCGACAAACTGGAATCCATCCCTGGCTTCATCACCGCGCTGCCGTCAGAGCGGATCGTGGAGATCGTACAACGCGTAGGCTGCGTCATTGGCGGCCAGACCGACCGCATGGCACCCGCCGACAAAAGCCTCTACGCCTTGCGCGACGTGACCGGCACCGTGCCCAGCATCCCGCTTATCACCGCTTCAATCCTTTCCAAGAAACTCGCTGAAAACCTCGATGCGCTCGTGCTTGATGTGAAGTTTGGCGCGGCGGCGTTCATGCAAACCCAGGCGGAAGCCCGCGAACTTGCGCAGGCCATGGTGGCCCTCGGTAATCAGTGCGGCGTGAACACCCGCGCCCTGCTCACCGACATGAACACTCCGCTCGGCCGGGCTGCCGGCAACTGGCTGGAAGTAAAGGAAAGCGTTGCCTGCCTGGACAACTGCGGGCCGGAAGACTTGCGCGAACTCGTCATCGAATTCGCCGCCCACCTGCTCGTGCAGACGGGTAAAACCCGGACCGTCGAAGCCGGCCGCGCCCGCGCCGCTGACTGCCTGGCTTCCGGAGTGCCGCGCCAGAAGTGGAACGAGATGCTTACCGCCCAGGGCGCGGACCTGGATGCCTTCACACGCAAACTCGTCCTTGATCACACCGCAGCGATGGTCGCGGAAGTTAAGTCGGCGCAAGCAGGTTGGGTCTCCCGGTGCAATGCCAGGATCATCGGCAAAGTGATCCGCGATCTCGGTGGCGGCCGGCTCACGAAACAGTCTGTGATTAGCCCCGAAGTCGGTGTTGATCAGATCGCCAAGCCCGGAGAGCGAGTGCGGGCCGGGGCGGTGCTTTGCCGCGTTCACGCCGGGGATGAGGCGCGAGCTGGAGCTGCTGTCGAGCTGTTGCAGGCTGCCTTCGTAATGGCCGACGAGCCACCGCGTGGGACGCCGCTGATCCTCGAGTGTTTGCAGTGAAGTCCGCCTTGGTACCAGCGCGTCAACGTGCTCATGGCAGCGAGCCTTCGCGTTCCAGCAGAAGACGCTTCCAATCCAACCCGGCCGTGAACCCGCCCAAACCGCCCCTGGCGGCGAGCACACGGTGGCAGGGAACCAAAAGCGGGATCGGGTTGGCACCGCACGCGGTGCCGACGGCGCGGGTGGCCTTGGGCCGACCGATGGCGGCGGCGACTTCCCCGTAGCTTTGAGTCCGGCCAGCCGCGATCTGCTGCAACTTGCGCCAGACGCTCTGCTGAAACGCCGAGCCACGCGCCAGGTCCAACGGCGGCAGTGGCGGCAGCGGTTTGCCAGCGAGCGCGGCTTTCACGGCTTTGGTGGTCAGTACATGCCACCGGCGAATTTCGGGTAGCGGAACCTTTGTTTCAGCGAGGTCGGATTTCGCCCCCGTTCTGCGCGGGAAGCTCAAACCCGAAAGCCCCTGGCCAGTGTATTCGGCGATGAAATCGCCCGCGGTTGTGGCGACGGGCAGGCGGGTCGGGAGTGAGGCGGGTTTGATTTTCACAGCTCAGTGATTGCGGACGAACACGGAGACGATGCCGAGCAACACCAAGGTCAGCGCGATGACCAACAGGATGAAGCGCCGGCGAGCGACGCGCTTCTCGTAGCGTAACGGACGCAACCCTTGCACGCTTCCAGCAGCGAGCAGGTTCACGAGCTTTTGGTTCGATGGTGGGGGGCCACGGAACCAGCCGCGTACGCGATGGCCGAGGGCGACCAGGTCGTATTTGCGCACGCCGAGTTCGTTGTAATGCTGCGGCGTGGTCGGAACGTCCTGCCGAGTCGTGAGCATCTTCTGGCCACCGGCTTGGAAGATCGGTTCCGCGGGCAGGGTAGGGGCGGGAGCGCTTGCGGACGCGGCGGTGGGACGGGGCTTGCGCGCAACCGGCTCCTGGCGCGACTCGACGTCAAGACGACGGATCTGCGCTTCGAGCGCGGCGATTTCCGCGTTCAGCGTCTTCGCACGCTCGGAGATCGGATCAGGTTTGCGTTTCAGCCAGGCCATACCGGTGTCAAAGAAGCGAAGGCTCGACGGCGACTTGGCTCAGATACCAGCCGCCCGTTGCCAGCGCGAAACCGGCCAAAGCCTCGGCGGTTTCTCCCGACCGCCCGTACGATTTCGCCGGCAGTACCGAGTCGAGGAGCAGCAGCACCCCGGCAAGCATCAGCACCCAGCCGAGCACGAGGCGAACGAGGCGTTTCACAAATCCCTCCAGACGGTGGCGGCTCAGTGACCACGCAACCAGATGGCCGCCAGCACGCCTAACGCCAGCAGGGCGACGATTGCCAGCGGCAACGTCAGCCCCAGGCCGAGCTTGCAGAGTTGGAGCAGACCTAGCTCGGTCAGCGACGGGGGGGGCGGCTTTTCGGCAGTGGCGCCCGGGGAGCTGCCGCTGTCGCCCGCGAGCACGGGGAATTTGAGCCGTGCGGAATTCCATTCCATGCGGGCGTTTTCGATGCTGGTCAGCGCACGGGTGAGCTCGAGATCGAAGCTTTCCTGGCTCCAGGACTGCGCGTCAATCACCTGGAGCTTGCGCAGCGCTTCGCGAAAATCGGCCAGCGTCCGGGCCATCTGCTCCGCATCGCGGCGGGCGGTGAACTCGGCCTTTTCCAGCAAACCCAGGCCGCGGGTCAAGTGGGCGATCATTTCGGGCCGGCCGGCCTCGAATTCCGTCTGGCGGCGGCGCACTTCGGCGAGGGCGTCACGTTTACGTTGCACCTCCTCCTGGGCGCGCTGCAACTCAGCGAGTTGCTTGTGCGCGTCAGTGATCCGCACCTCCACATCCTCGCGGCTGGGCGCCCGGTGCGTGGGACCGCCACTGGCGGCCGTGGTTGTGCCGGTCAAGGCGGCCCCGCCCAGCGTCTTGTGCGCCTGAAAATCGGTGTCCACAAACTCCGTCGTATCATATTCGGCAGACATGGGAGCGAATCTAAGGGCGGGGGCAGGAGGTGTAAAGCGGCGAGCGAAAAGGTTGTTCACATCCCATGCGTCCCACGTGAGCGGCCTTGAAAACAAACACTGTGGCGTCCGTGCGACGGCGGAAGATGGCTACAAGACGGAGGGGACGATGGGCGGTGGTTTCAGGCCGGAAGGATCGGCTTTTACGGGGCTGTCGGCCTTTTGCCGTGGTGGCGGCAGGCGTGGACCTGCGGGCGCTGGCCTGTGCCCGAGTTAATAACCTAAGCGAGGTGGACGCCGCGCGCGCCCCTGAACCGTAACCATTCAGTCGGGCGGAGCACTTTCAACGCAAAGGCGCAAAGCCGCCAAGCCGCAAAGGAAGTTGAGGAGGACAGGGTTCGGTCACCAATCAGTGACCGGCAACCAGATGCTTCAAAGCCTGTCCTTCCCTTACGTCTTTGCGTCTTTGCGTTGAAACTCTATGGAATAGTCACGGCTGAGTGCGGGGCGGCATTGCGGAACCAGATCGGACGTTCCGGGCATCTCCTGAAAATTACAGTGGGAGAAAGCCCGGCTGACTGCTAGTGTGCCGCCAGAAGCTATGAAAACGATACTTAACCGGAAACAAGTGATGAGTTGGATGGCCGTTCTGCTGGCAGGCGCGGCGGGACCGATCGCGTTGCCCGCGGCACCCACCAACGCGCCCATCGCCCTTAGCTCCGCCCAATTCCTCGATCTTTACAACCAACTTTATCAGCGGCTTTACACGGTGGCGCAGGAAGCGGCGTGGAAGGCGAGCACGGATGTCACCGATGAGCATACCGGGCAGCGCATTGGTGCGGAGCAGGCGAAGGCGGCCTTTGTCGGGTCGCCGTGGGTGATCGGGCAGGCGCGCGGATTCCTCCAACAGCGCGGCCAACTTGACCCGCTGACGGTGCGCCAACTCGACAAGATTCTGCTCTTCGCGGCTGAGTGTCCGGGGACGATTCCTGATGTGGTCGCCGCACGCGTGGCCGCCGAGGCACGGCAGGCCGCGACGCAGGACGGTTTTCAGTTCTTGATCCACCGCGCCGGCGAGGCCGCGAAGCCGATCACGCCCAACCAAATTGACGACCTCCTGCAAACCTCGACCAACTTGGACGAGCGGCGGCTGGTCTGGGAAACTTCCAAGCAATCCGGCCCGGTGCTAAAGCAGGGACTATTGGAATTGCGCGACCTGCGCAACCGCGTCGCCCGTGAGATGGGCTACAGCTCCTATTTCGGCCTGCAGGTCGCTGCCTACGGCATGACCGTGCCGGAGATGATGAACCTCAATGCCCAACTCGTGCGCGAGTTGCGTCCGCTCTACGAGCAATTGCATTGCTGGGCGCGCTACCAAATGGCTGCACGCTACCACCAACCGGTGCCGAAACTCATCCCTGCGCACTGGCTTAACAACCGCTGGGGGCAGGAGTGGCCCGGCCTGGTCGCAGTCGCAAACCTGGATGACGCCTTCAAGCCGAAGTCGCCCGAGTGGATGCTCCGGACGGCGGAACAGTTCTTCGTGTCGCTGGGGTTTCCGGCCTTGCCCTCGTCCTTCTACTCCCGATCCGACCTTTACGAACTGCCTGCTGACGCCAAGCGCAAGAAGAACACCCACGGCTCGGCCTGGCATTTGAACCTCGACCAGGACGTTCGCTCGTTGATGAGCGTGAAGCCGGATTTCAACTGGTTCACCACCACGCACCACGAGTTTGGGCACATCTACTACGACCTTTCCTACGCGAATTCGGAGGTGCCTATGGTGCTGCGCGACGGCGCCACCAGCTCCTTTCATGAGGGCATGGCCGAGCTCATATCGACCGCAGTGCGACAGGCGCCGTATTTGCAGCAACTGGGTCTGCTGGCACCAGGCGAGAAGCTTGACCAAACGCAGTGGTTGCTCAACGAGGCGCTCACCGAGGCGATCGTTTTCATCCCGTGGTCCGCGGGGGTGATGACGTCGTGGGAACATGATTTCTACGAGGGCAATTTGCCCGCCGACCAACTCAACCAACGCTGGTGGTTCTATATGGAGAAGTATCTCGGCATCGCGCCGCCCACTCCCCGTGGCGAGGCATTTTGCGACGCCGCCACCAAGACGCACATCAACGACAACCCCGCTTACTATTTCAACTACGCGCTGGCTTTTGCCATCAAGTACCAATTCCACGAGCACCTTGCGAAGAACATCCTCAAACAGGATCCGCACGCCTGCAATTACTCGGGTAACAGGGAGGCCGGGAGATTCCTCCAGAACATCCTCAAGCTCGGTGCCACGCGCGACTGGCGGCAGATCTTGCAGGAGAATCTCGGCACCGGCATCAGCGCCCGCGCCATGCTCGAATACTACCAACCACTCCGGCAATACCTACAGGAGCAGAACCAGGGGCGCGATGCCGGGTGGTAACCGCAGAACTCCTGACTTCGTGGAATCTAGCAGGTTCGCCCGGTAAGGGCACCGGGCCTACAGCCTTGCGTCCGGCGTTGCAGGCCGGATTCCATGATCTTGGCGTGCCCGGGTTGGTCCATTGCCAGGCGAATTCCAGAGCACCACTGCGGGTCGGGAGTGCTGAGTTTCCGGATTGCAGACGCAGCTATTCACGGCCTGTCCCTCCGGGGCGAGGCCGGCGGTAAGTTCCACGGCATTCCGCACTGAACCCGGAGTAAGGCGGCCTCTTCACCCCCGACATTCAGGTGTCCACGCGCAGCAGTTGCACCCGCCAGACTTGGACCGGGGAAAACCAGCGCGCTGGAACCACGCTGGGCCTATGCGGTGATTGCCGAAAGCGCGCCGTCCTCCACGGTCCACCGCTGCAACTCGCGGCCCAGCTCGCGCGGCCAACTCTCTGCGGTGGCGGTCATGAACACCTGCCCCCGCGCCTCGTGCGCCCGTTCCAGTAGCGGCATCAACCCGCTCCGGCGCTGTCCGTCCAGTTCGCCCATCACGTCGTCCAGCAGTAGCACCGGCGGCGCGCCGTGAAGTCCGGTGAGGTATTCGGCCTGAGCCATCTTGAGCGCAAGGGCGAGGGTGCGCTGTTGGCCTTCGCTGCCGAATTCCGCTGCGGACTGGTCGTCGAGAAGCAGTCGAAGGTCGTCGCGGTGGGGACCCACCAGCGTCAGGCGGCAGGCGCGCTCGCGCTGACGAAACTGGGCCAGTTCGACGGCGAAATCCGTCTTCACGCAGGGCTGGTATTCAAGGCGCAATTCCTCGGCGGCGTGGGCAATGCGCCGGTAGGCCCGGCAGGTCAGGGAGGAGAGCTGGGGCGTAAGTTCGGCGCGAAAGCGGATGAGGTCATTGCCCAGGGGCACCAGCTCCTGCGAGAAACTGTCGAGCGCCGCCTCATCGAGGAGGGGCTGTTTCAGCAGGGCATTGCGCGAGCGCAAGGCCTGGGTGTAACGCTGGAGCAACGGCAGGTAGGTGGGATGCGTTTGCGATAGAAGCAGGTCCAGAAATCGCCTTCGGGCGCGGGCCAGTCCCTTGACGAGCTGTAAATCGTCGGTGCAGAAAACCACCGTGCGGAGCGTGCCGAGATAGTCGGTAAGCCGCCGCACTGGCTGGCCGTCCAGGGTGAGCTTCCGTGCGTGCGGCGACCAGTAGCGCTTGATCTCATGCTCGCCCTGCGCGACGACGCGGCCGCCGACGAAGTAGCCCTTTTGGCCGTGTCGGACCATCGGCGCGCCGACCACGCCGCGGAAGGAGCGCAGCGTGGCCAGGAGGTAAATGGCTTCGAGAATGTTGGTCTTGCCCTGGGCGTTGGCACCGAGCAGGAGATGGAAACCGGGAGTGAACTCCGCATCCAGCCGCTGGTAGTTGCGGAAGTCGCGCAGTCGCAAATGGGCCAGGTGCATCGGGGGCAGGATGAAAAGCCCGCGCGCGGCAGGCGAGCACTTTCCTTAAGTGGGAGCGCCCCCACGGGCGAAGCGTCGTCCGTAGAGGCAAACAAAAAATCCCCGCTCCAGCGCGGAGCGGGGACGAGGGGAGAAGCTCCCGGCAATTACTTCTTGGCGTCGGCCTTGCCTTTGCAACAGCCACCGGCGGCCTCGTCCTTGTGGCAGGTACCCTTGTCTTTGTCCTTGGGACAGGCACCCTTTTCCTTGGCCGCCGCGCAAGCGGCTTTATCCTTGGCCATGGGGCAGCCGGCCTTGCCGTTGGCCGCATCACCTCCGGCAGCGACGAGTGACAGCGCAAAGGCGCTCAGTGCGATACTCAGAATCAGTTTTTTCATAGTTTATAGTTTAATCAGTTTGTTACGGTTCGTAGGCGAACCATTGGGTAGATAGACCGCCAAGTCAAATCTTTGTTCAAAATTTCCGCCGCGCGCATCCTGGCAGTGATTCCGCGTAGTGGGGCAACCTGTCCCGGCGGGCGTTGGGGCTGACCGGCGGGAAGCCCGCGCCACACCGCCCCGTCGCACGCCGCTGGGTGAACCGAGCACAGCCGTCCGGCGAAAAGCCGGCCGGCTGACGACCATCCACGCTCCCGAACCGATTACTTCTTGGGCGCGGCCGGCGGGGCGGCAAGCTTCGGGTCCGTTATCCGGTATTTCTGGAGGATGGGTGCGATATCCGGGTGCGTGTCGCCGTATTTCTGGAGGGCGGCCTGGATTTCCTTGAGCTTGGGCACGGCGCGCTCGTTGTAGTCTTTGATGAACGCTTCCGTGTCGCGGAGGCTGGCTTTGACGACGCGGTTCTGGCCGTAGAGGTAGCCCGCCAGGCTGCCGCCGACCACCAGCATCAACCCCAGGGCGACGGCGAGGAGGTTCTGCAGACCGTCAATCTGCTTCTGGAAATCCTGGCCGCCGGTGGCCAGGGGCTGGGAGGGAGAATCGAGTTCAGTGCTGTTCATGGGGGTGGTCAGTTTAGGGTTTGGTGGCTCGGGCCGGGGTTGCGTTGGTCGGGGCCTGCTTGAATCCGTAGGTCATCAGGAGCGGGTCAATGGTCGGGTTCTTCTTGCTGTACTCCAGCAGGTCGGAACCCAGCAGTTGAAGCAGCGCATTCATCTGGTTGCGCGTGTTGCCGACCAGTTGAAACATGGGCTGGGCACGGTGAAGCTTGAGGTAGGTCAGATTGTAGCTGGCGGCGAAATAAAGGTTCACCGCAGCTACGATCCCCAACGCTCCCAACAGAGTAGTGGTGATAAGACATTTGTTCTTTGCCATGGGCGGATTCTAAGAATTCAGCGGGCCATGTCCACTGCTTTTTGTCACTGTTCTCATTTTGGCTTGGAGTGCGGACAACAGTGTCTGCGCTCCAAGCCAAAATGAGACCACCCCGAACTTTTTACGCGCGTTGCGCCCATGAACCTCAAGATGCGCAAGTTGTTGGAAATCAACGAAGGCATTTTGAGGTTCATGGGCAGAACAACTGGCTTTTGGGCCTCTCTTCCCAGGCTCTTTCAAAACCCCGTAGCCGCCGTTAGTCGGCGCAAACCGCGAAGAATGGCGCTGACTCACGTCCGTGGCTACGGAGTTTTGAGAGAACTTCGGTAGAGTGAAGGCTTCCTGCCGAGCCAGCGTTGGTCGCGGAAAGCGGAGGCTTCGCAGGAGCGTCGCCCTGTCAGCGCGGTTCTGAAATCGCTGCCGAAAGAAATCCGAAAGCATATCCGCCTTGCGTGCGGGACGGGCAGTGGTAATACTCGCGGCAGCCGCTCCCCAGCCGGGCTATGCATATTGCGTAGCGGCTGATAACTCGGAGCGGTCAGGCGGGATTCCGCCGACATAGACAACGATAGAAACAAACCAATCCCTTTTCGCGTAACTCGGCTGCTGTCCAAACCGAAACTAGCACTTTCACTCACTGGACGGCTTTCGAGGCACGCCCCACCCGGGCGTGCCTGAAAGCGTTCCAGTGAGGGCATGCTAGTGCCTGGTTTGGGGCGTGAGTAAGTCACGCCTCTTTTCTTTTTGGAGGTCTGGTTTCGGCGGCGGCAGGCAGAAGGAAAGCGTGAGGGCAGGAAGGCCATAGCATGAAAACGAACCATACTAAAAACCAAACCCCGCAGCCGGCATTGCCAAGTGGATGGAGCCGATTTCACAATCCCGGCGCTGGTAGGGCGACGCTCCTGCGGAGCCTCGGAGAACAACGTTCAACGTCGGCTCGGCAGGAGCTTCGCCGTACCAGCCTCTTCGCCGCCGGAGGACGCTGGCTGGCGCTGGCGCTGGTGGTGGGAGCCACCGTTGCCGCTCAGGCGCAGACCACGGCCAAGGCCACGGCCACCGTTGGAGGCGGCCGGGTGGTGGCCTACACGGTGACGGACGGCGGGGCGGGCTACACTGAGCCGCCGATTGTCACGGTGACAGGCGGCGGCGGCAGCGGGGCCACCGCTGAGGCCGTGCTGGACGCGGGCGTGGTGGCGGCCATCTACCCGGTGACGACGGGCAGCGGCTACACCAGCGCGCCGCAGGTGACGATCTCAGCACCGGTGGTGGAGCCGACAATCCTGAGTCTGCAAATGATCCCGCTGGTGACGCTCCACGGGTTTCCGGGGGACACCAACCAGATCGAGGCTACGACCTCGCTGGAAGGCGTGGTGGTGTGGCAACCGGTCGCAACGGTGGTGCTGACCAACGCTGTGCAGGAGTGGTATGACCGCGTTTCCCCGCCGTGGGCGTGGCGGTTTTACCGGGCGGTGTTGGTGGGGGCGGGGAGTCGGCCCACGCCGGGGCTGCGGTTTGTGTGGCTGCCGGCGGGGCAGTTCGTGATGGGCAGCCCGACGAACGAGGTGGGCCGGAGCAGCGATGAAGGACCGCAGACGGTGGTGACGCTCACACGGGGTTTCTTCATGAGCCGGTATGAGGTGACGCAGGGGGAATATCTGTCCGTGATCGGGAGTAATCCGAGTAGCTTCACCGGGGACACGAATCGTCCGGTGGAGCAGGTGTCTTGGCACGACGCCACGAACTACTGCGGGCAGTTGACGGCGCGGGAACTGGCGGCGGGGCGGTTGCCGGCGGGGTGGACGTATCGGTTGCCGACCGAGGCGGAGTTTGAGTACTCCAGCCGGGCCGGTTCGACGAATCGGTTCAGCTATGGGGACGATCCGGGCTACACGCAGTTGGGCAACTACGCCTGGTATTCGGCCAACAGCGGCGGTACCACGCACGCGGTGGGTGGCAAGCTGCCGAACCGGTGGGGTTTGTACGACACCAGTGGCAACGTGTGGGAGTGGTGTTCGGATTGGTATGGTCCCTATCCTGGTGGGAGCGTGTCTGATCCCCAAGGATCTGTGTCGGGCTCGTACCGGGTGAACCGCAGCGGTTGTTGGAACGACTCCGCGATCTACTGCCGGGTGGCGCAGCATATCTGGCTCTCCCCGACAGACAAGTACCCCGGCACCGGTTTCCGTGTCCTCTTAGCCCCAGTTCTACCATGAGCGGAAACCGCCCATCGGAGTAGCCATCCGAGGGCGGCCCGCCCGTACTCGTAGCGGCGGTCTGGCGACCACCGCCATCTTCTCGGTCGGTAAGGCTTGACCAGCGGCGCTCGCCAGCGAAGACCGACGGCGGAGCGCCGACATTCTTGTCGGCGTGGTCCGAATCGGCTTCTCACGCCGGCAAAAATGCCGGCGCTCCACTCCGCAGCCACCACGGCGGCGCAGCGGAGCCAGGGCACCTCGTAGCGGCGGTCTGGCGACCGCCGCTAACTCTTCCGTCGCCATCGGAATTCGCAACGGCAACCGTGACGGTTGCCGCGCGTTGGCAGCCGCGGACGGCTGTCTCTCTACACGCCCCGGCTACCTCACTTCGTGGCCGCCAGCACCCCGCGCATGTATGCGAAGGACTCCATGATGCCCGGCATCGGTGCGTCGCCATTGGCCTCGTATTCCAGGGCGACATGATAGGCGAATTTCATCGCGACCAACGCCCTCAGCACGGCCACGATGTCTATGACGCCCTTGCCCACTTCGACCGGGCCACCTTTGGGCGTGGCCGCCGTGACATCTTTGATGTGGTAATCGTAAAGCCGCCCGGCGCACTGCTGCATCACTGCCACCGGGTCTTCGCCGATACGCACCGTGTGACCCACATCCATGCAGATGCCCATGCGGGAGTCGCGGTCCTTGACCAGGCGCAGCACGTCGAGCGGCGAGGGGTAGCGTTTGTCGGTCGGGCCGTGGTTATGGATGGCGACGCGGAGATCGAACTCCTTGGCCGCCTGTTCCACAGCATCCAGCACGGCTGGGTCCGGGCTACACACGATCGTCGGCATACCGGCGTCGCGGGCGTATTCGAAGACGCCGCGAACTTCCTCGTTCTTGTTGATGTAAATGACCCCGCCGCCCAAGAGCGCCAGGCCCGCGGCCTCGATCTGTTGGCGCGCGGCCAGCCGTTCCGCGGTCGTGCCTTTCATCGGCAGGTGCATGTCCTTGAGGCAGATGTTTCTCACGCCGGCCTGCTGGGTCATGGCGATGGCCTGGGCCAACGGGAACTTGCGCACCGAATAGGACGCGAGGCCCAGTTTCAAGCCATCGTAAGGATCGCGCGCCGGCTTGGTGACGGCACCCAGGAGCTTGCCGGGCAGGGCAGTGGCGGCTAGGGCGGTGGATACGAGCACGCCGGATTGCAGGAACCGGCGGCGGTTGAACGGTCGGATGTTGGTCATAAGCATGGGATGATGGTTCCCGGTCGCCCGCCGTCTGTCAATCCGGGGCGGCGGCGCAGGAGGCATTTCTAGCGACGAAACGGATGCCCGTGAAACTGGCTTGACGCGGCCGCCGGCTGGATCGGAGAGAATGAACATAAACTCACAATAAATCCTTGCCAAGCACGACGCGGGCAGCGATTTTCAGTCGGGCCACCATAGCGGCAGTCAGTTTGGCCGCCACCGGTCGGCGGTGGCGAAGTCAGCTTTCGGTGAACCAACAGAGAACAGTAAAACATAGAAAGAACAGTAATAACATGAAACGCATCCTTAGTCTCCTCGGCGCTGGCGGGCTGGCCCTGCTGGTGGTTGACTCCTCCTTAGCCGACGTCTTCGCCACGAACCCTACCGGGGGTTGGTCGGACGTGAGTATCACGCGGACGCTGGGCACGCCTTTCGGAGTCGGTAACGAAGGAGTCACAGTTACGGCCCTGGGCTTTTTCGACAAGGATGGGAATGGTCTTTCCGTGGCTCACGAGGTGGGGCTGTTTGCGACCGACCAGACGTTGCTGGGCAAGGTCACCATTCCCAGCGGCACCGGCGCGGCGTTGCATGACGGCACGCGCTGGCTCACCCTAGCCTCGCCCATTATTCTGGCGCCAAGCACGGATTACATGCTGGCGGCTACCGTGGTCGCGGACGAAGACATGCTCAATGCGTCCTCGCCCATTGAGGTCACGATTGATTCCAGGTTTCATCTTACGCAAGCGGGTTTTGCCGAAGGCTTCGGCGGCGCGCAATTGGTTTACCCGACGGATCCCACCAGCCACATGTTCTACGGCTTTGGGGCCAACTTTGAAATGGTCCCCGAGCCGGGCACGGGGGCATTGCTGGCGCTGGGCTTGGCGGCCTTGCTGGGCCGGCACCGGCGCACGGCTTGACGCAAGTTTTTGAACGAATTCCACATTCAACACCTTCCAGCCATGAAATCCAAGCAACTCCACTCTTCCCACGCTCTCGCCGCCTTGGCCTTGGCGCTGTCGGCGCTTTCCGCCGCCGCCGCCGATGTCCCCTACGGCTACATGCATTATGACCCCGCCCTGTCGCAGCGGTGGCAGGCCGAGCGCGCCACCTCCCCCGTGTATCAGGCTCCCGGCGGTTATCCCGCGCTGCCAGGTTCGGTGAATCTCCTCGACCACATGAAGTATGATGCCTCGCTTCGCAACCAAGGCGATTCGGGTACTTGCTGGCTCTGGGGTTGCCAGGCGGTGCTGTCCCTGGAATATGCCATCCAACATCCCGAAGCGCCGTTGCTGACGAACGGGTTTTCGGTCCAGTTCGTGAACAGCCATGTGGGGTTGGTGGACTACTTCATGTTTGGTGGCGGAACGCCAGGCGAGTTCGCCGGCTTCTTCACCGCCATGAAGTTCGCCATTCCGTGGGACAACATTAACGGCCGGTGGACCGATGGCAGCGGATGGAACAAGACGATGGCGGCCACCATCCACACCCAGCCCAACATGCCGCTGGAAAGTGTCAGTGCGTCCTCGGTGATCACGTTCACGAACTCGGAGGCTGTCGCCATCGCCAACCTCAAGAGCGCGTTGGACGCCGGGCGTCCGCTGTGGTTTAACATGACCCTGGCCAATGGGGAGGACTGGGCGGCCTTCTGCACGTTCTGGGGCAAGACCAACGCCGTCGAAGAGACCGTCATTGATCTTGCTTTCGGGGCCAACCACGAGTTCGACCCCAACTCCGGCGGCAGTCATGTGGTAGCTTGCGTGGGCTACGACGACCGCGATGCGGACCCCACCAAACACTGCTGGCTCATGCTCAATAGCTGGGGCGATGGCGGCTATGGCCCCGACGGGATACGGCGCCCCAAAGGCCTTTTCCGCATGGCAATGCACACCCAATACGATGCCCGCCTCACGTCTTGGGATACGAACGCCGTGAACCAGATGTTTGAATGGGGGCTGCTCGACGTCACTTGGGCCACCAAGGTGCGCAAAGGCGTGAGCGGACTGGCGCTGAATCTGCCGACTCGCGATCCCGCCGCCAGCAGTGTGAGCTTCACAAAGGTTTCGTTCCCTCGGACCGCCACACCGACGAATGTCTATTCGGCCCATGTTGAACTCAACTGGCGCGACTTCTCCTGCGACCCGACCAAAGGTAACTGGACCCGCCTCACCAACGGTTTTCACTACCAGTCGAATCCCGGCCAGCAACCCGGCCTCCAGATGGACATTGATACCAATGCCTGCACTTGGTCGCTGGTGGCTACTAACCTCCCGGCTGAGGAAGCCCGCTACATTGACCCGCACCGCGGTCTGGCGTTCGAAGCCAGTTGCAAGGAAACTCCCGAAAGCGCCGGCACACTGGACCTCGGCGGCAACCATTTGTTTGCCTTCGACGAACTGGAATCCACCGCCACCGGTGAGTATGTCAGCCCGCCGCCGGACGCGCCGACCTTGGACCTCCGGGTGAACGGCACCCAAGGCGTGCTCCGTATCGGCGGCGAGACCGGGCGCACTTGTGCGGTGCAAGAAACTGACGCGCTCGGCAGTGGTTGGTTCCTCCGCGCTTTAGTGCCGATGACTCAGCCCGTCGAGGAAGTAACCTTGCCCGCGCCGCTGGGAACTAATCGCTTCTGGCGCGTCAAGGTGCAGTGAGCTTTCGACCAAACAGCTTTCACCATGAAACCATTCCAATCTATGAAACATATCCTTCCCATAGCCCTTCTATGCACCATGTCCGGGGCGCTTTCCGCCCAGCAACTGGTTATCACTAATCCCGCCGCCGGAGCCTCCGTGCCCATCGGCACGCGTTGCACCATCGGATGGTCCGCCACGAACGGTACGGGCCAGACGGTGGAGATTAGAGTCAGTATGGCCGGTCAAGGCGACAACCGAGCTGTGGCGAACTTCGTGCCCGTGGAAGCGGGCCAATACGAATGGGACATCCCTTGGGAAGTGACACCAGCCGCTCCGTGCAAGGTCAAGATTATCATCTTCGAGGGGACCAATGAGGTGGGAAACGCGGAAGGGCCGGAGTTTTCCATCGTCAGCAATTCCGCCCCGACTCTGCTGGTCCGATCACCCGCCGGCGGCGAAGCCTGGCCGCACGGCACCACACGCTCGGTTTCCTGGGAGCCGCATAATTTGTCCGGCACTCTCACGCTGGATCTGCTGCAAGGCGGCGCGGCCTTGGACTCTGTTGCTGGACTGGCCGTCGCCAGCAACCGCTGCCACTACGCACTCCCCGCCGGTTTGCCCACTGGCAGCAACTACACCATCCGCCTGACGAGTGCCGTCGCGCCGTCGGCGTCCGCTACCAGCAAGTCGTTTGCAGTGACCAACCAGCCGCCGCCGCGCCGGAAGTGGACTGTGCTGATCTATTTGGACGCCGACTGTTCCATGATGGAAACCGACGCCATCGAGAACATGGTAAATCTCGGCCAGTTGCGCGGCTCCACCAACGTCAACTACGTCGTCCAGTTCGATCGCGCCCCGGCCTACGTCACCAACTACGGCAACTGGTACGATACCAAGCGCTTCGTGGTAAGGCCC
>CAINDV010000253.1 GCA_903847485.1 uncultured Verrucomicrobiota bacterium | reverse complement strand
TTTGCCAATAACCCATGCGTTCAAGAAATTCGTGGCCCCGCGAATTTGCTGGGCCAGATGCCCCGATTTGCTCGCGGACGACCTGCGCCAAGCCGCATGAAACCGTCACTCGCCAGTATAGAGGTACATATATATCTCCCCCATGAACCAGCTCATCACGCCTCAAAACCTCCTGGAACAAATCCTCCAAATCCAGCACATGGAACACGGCGCTCGCTCCGTGATCCGCCAAGGCCCCAACGGCCCTTACTACAACCTCAACTCCTGGGAAAATGGTGCCAACCAGTGCCGCTACATTCCTCAGGATAAGGTTCCCGAGGTCCGCCAAGCCCTTGAGGGCTACCACCAATTCCAGCAACTCACCCAGGCATATGCCCAGCAAGTCGTCGAGCTGACCCGGGCCCAACTCGGCATCGGCTCAAAAGAAAAGCCCCGGGCCAAACCGCCCCCTCCAGCCCCCAGGTCCGCCTCGCCCAAGATGAGGAAATCCAGCGCTTAATGGCCCGTTTCCTGGCCACCGACGCCGGCCACCTCGCCGTCGAGGAACTGGATTTCGAAGTGCTGCTGCGCGCCGCCGTCTTCCACTCCACCAATCAACTGATGGGCTACCTGTTTCAAAAGCTGGCCGATCGGATCGATGCCGGCTATCAGGCCAAACCAGGCTCCGCGCGCAAGGGCCGCGTGGCCCTCACCGGCGATTGCCTATTCGGCTCCTTCAAAATCCTGCGCGATTACTACTACCATGAAGGCCAGCAGTTGGGGCATTATCCCGCCGATGCGGCGCTGGGTTTAGCCGGCGGCAAGACCCCAGCTTTGGCCCGGTTAGTGTGTTTGGAGGGAGCGGATGAAGCCAGTTACCAAAAGGCCGAGGAACATTTGAAAGAGACCGGCGGCATTCTTATCTCCGCTCGCCAGATCCAACGTTTGGTCCAGCAGGTCGGAGCCGCCGCACAGACCTGGCAGGAGCGAGAGGCCTTGCAGCCGCTGCCGGAGAGCAAGCCCGTGCCCATCTGCTATATCAGCGGGGATGCCACGGGGGTGCCCATGCGTCCGGCGGAACTCAAGGGCCGGGCGGGCAAGCAACCCGACGGCACTGCCAAGACCCGCTCGGCCTATCTGGGGTGCGTCTTCACCCAGCACAAAACCGACTCAAAGGGGCATCCGGTGCGGGATTACGAAGCCACCACCTACGTCTCCAACCTGGGGCCACTGGAGGATTTTGGCCCGCTGCTGCGCCAAGAAGCTATCCGCCGGGGGATGAGCCAAGCTCCGAAAGTCGTCCTGCTCATCGCTGGTGCCCTTGGTCTGGAGAACAGGGGCCGCTTGAATTTCAAGGCCGCCATCCAGATCGTAGATTTCTAGCATGGTGCCGAGCACGCCGGCAAGGTGGTGGCGGCTCTCTTGGGCAGCAAAGAACACCCCGAATACAAGGCGCGGCGCAGCCGCTGGGTCCGGCGCCTACTGGGTAACGGCGTCCAAAACCTCATTCAGGAGACCCGCGCCGAATGCGCCGGTAAGCCGCAGTCTCAGAAGGTCCAGGAGGCGTTGGAGTACTTTGTTCACAATGTGGAACGAATGCAGTAGCGGACCTTCCGGCGCCAGGGCCTCTTTATCGGCTCGGGCGTCATCGAGGCTGGCTGCAAGACCGTCATCGGCTCCCGCTGCAAACAGGCGGGCAGGTTCTGGGGAAGGCCCGGGGCCGAAAACATCCTGGCTTTGCGCTCCATCCACGCCAGCCGACGCCGCGATCAATTCTGGAGGGAGCGCCTCAATGCCCATGCTGCCGGCAACGATTGTCTCAGCCTGGCGGCGTAACCGAAGAAATCCGTCGCGCGCCCA
>CAINDV010000252.1 GCA_903847485.1 uncultured Verrucomicrobiota bacterium | reverse complement strand
GAACGCCGCGGAGCTCATCCGACTAAGCCGTAACTATTCAGTAGTCAGGTAGGGCGACGCTCCTGCGGAGCCTGGCTGGGCTGGCGAATCAGGCATCTGACCACCGCCGTTTTAGCTTCCCCTTTCAGTGACCGGTGGCCGCCCGAGCAAACGGCGGAGGAACCTTTGCTAAGGTTCCAGCGGTGGCTCCAAGAAAACGATTGCCAATACCCGGACCAGCATGTCAGCGCCGAAGCGATCGTGATCCACCTCCTGCCCCAGACCCAATACGGCGGCCGCTTCCGCAAGGCCGTGCTACCGACGCTGACCGCACTCAACGCCCAAGACTTGGGCCACCCGTATTGGCCCGGGAAGCAATTGAAGTTCCGCCTGGGCCAGCGCGGGAAGTTGGCAGTGAAAATGAAGGTGCTGACCGACTGACGCGCCTCGAGTGCCTCGCCGTCCGGCGGAACGGCCATATTAGGCACCGGGGGGCAAAGCCCGCGCGGCTGGTCCCCATCAGGGGAAATGAACTCGCCATTGTTTCCCGCAAAACACCCCCCTGATTCTGAGGTCTGATGACGAATGACGCAGCCGTTTTCGCCTGCCGGTTCTAGGCCGGGGAGCCTGATCCAGCCAGCCTGTCGGCGGAGCAAACGGGCGCAGCCGACCCGGCCCGGCGAAAATCCTGGTAATAACCAGCAGTTCTTCCAATAAACTCATCCACAAATCGCCGGAGTGCAGGGATGAACGGAAACAGGTTCATCCCTGCGCTTCGGCAATTTGTGGATGAGTCCATTGGAAGAATTGCTGGCCTGACAGGGCGGGTGAGGGGCAGTCGGCAAACTCACCCCGGTTTCCTAAGCTCAGGATGTGTGAGACTCCTTACGTCGTTTCCTGCAGGGCCGTCGACCGGTCAGCCAGCGGTGCCGTCGGCCAGCACGCCGGGGACGGTTTCCTCCGGTTCTACGTCGGCGGGCAGGGCGGCGGGAGCGCCGTACTCGTGGAGTTTGTTGCGGAGGGTGCGGACGCTGATGTCCAGTGCCTTGGCGGCCTGGGTGCGGTTGTTATGACACCGATCGAGGGTGGTGAAGATGTGCCGCTTCTCCAATTCGTGGAGGGTGACGGCGTGCGCGTCAGGCGTGGCGAGTGTCGCCGTGTCCGCGGCGGCAGGGGTGGGTTCGATGGCCTTGGCCGGGCTAACCGGGGTCAGGAGGTAGCAGTGTTCCGGCTCAAGCATCGCGGAGTCGTCGCAGAGGATGACGGCGCGCTCGATGACGTTCTGCAATTCGCGCACGTTGCCCGGCCACTCGTGGCGGTCCAGGGCGCGGAGGCAGTCGTCGCTAAGACCTTTGACGCGGACGCCGTGTTTGCGGGCGAAGCGCTGCATGAAGTGGTTGGCGAGGAAGGCGACGTCTTCGCGGTGCTCGCGCAACGGCGGCACATGGATGGGAACAACGTTGAGCCGGAAGAAGAGATCCTGGCGGAACTCTTTGCGCTCGACACTTAGTTCCAACTGGCGGTTAGTGGTGGCGATGACGCGCACGTTCACCTTAATAGTCCGGGTGCCGCCGACGCGCTCGAACTCGCGTTCCTGGAGCACGCGCAACAGCTTCGCCTGGACGGCGGGCGAGATTTCGCTGATTTCGTCGAGCAAAAGAGTGCCGCCGTGGGCGAGTTCGAAGCGGCCTTCGCGTTTGTTCACCGCGCCGGTAAAAGCGCCTTTCTCATGGCCGAAGAACTCACTCTCAATCAGGCTCTCGGTGATGGCGGCGCAGTTGAGTTTGATGAACGGAGCGCCGGAGCGGGGGCTTTCCTTGTAGAGTGCGCGGGCCACCAATTCCTTGCCGGTGCCGCTTTCGCCCTGAATGAGCACGGTGGCGTCGGTGCGGCCGACGCGGCGGAGTAAGGCGCGGAGATTTTCCATCACGGCGCTCTGGCCGAGTAGTTCGTTGCCGGTCCCTTCGTCGTCTTGGTTAAGCAGGCGGTTGACCTTGAGGAGTTGAGTGAAGTCCTCGGCTTTCTGAAGCGTGATCTCGATTTGGTCGGCGGAAAACGGCTTGATGAGGTAGTCGAAGGCGCCGTTCCTCATGCAATCCACCGCCGACTCGACGGAGCCGAAGCCGGTCATGAAGACGACGAGTGGGCGCTGGGGGCGGAGCTTGACGGCGCGGAGCAGGTCGGTGCCTTCGCCGTCGGGCAGACGCACATCCACGAACATGAGGTCGAAGGTATCCCGCGCCAGTTGGTCCTGGGCCGCCGCGAGCGTGGCTACGGCGAAGACGTCATAGCGGCGCTGCCGGAGCAGTTGCTCCAGGTTTTTGCGGACGATCAAGTCGTCTTCCAGGACTAGGATGCGCTCAATGGGCATGGGCGGCGGCGGGCAAGGCTAAAGGCTAAAGGAGTTACCCGGTCAGGCGGAGAGGTTTTTGAGATACTGCGCGGCCACGACGTGGGGTCGCTGGCGGTTGGCGGAAGGTAGCTGGCCCGGCGAAAGCAGGCCCTGCCGTAGCAGCGCCTGTTCGTTTTCACGGTCAAGCACGATAATTTTCATAATCAAGTCTTGGTTGCGGCGCATCAGAATCTCCGCCTCGGTCTGGCGGGCGCGGGTGGCGGAGTCCAACTGCTGCCAGGTTTCGCGAGTGCGGCGCAGAGAATCTAGCGACTTACTGAGGCGGGGAAGCAAGGCATTTCTCTGCTGGGCAAAGGCCTGGCCGGCGAAGGCGTCGGTTTCGCGGAGGGCTTCGCTCTCGCGCAGCACGAGTTCGAACACCTCCTGACACAGCGCCAAGTGGGCTTGGAGGTCGGCCGTCAGGGACATGGCAGCGGGGGAGGTCATAGCTTGGGCAGATTGGTTCCGGGGGCGGGCGGTGTGGATGCCGGCCCGGGGGCCAAGGTGGACTTGAGATCGCGGTGGGCGACTTCGGTTTTCACCTGCCATTGGAGGAAACTCTGACGCCAGCGCGCCATGTCGAACAAGGCTCTGAGGCTGGGCGGGGCGTTGGTCCCTAACTCCGGCTCTTGCGCGAGGATCGCAGCGTAGGCTTCGGTGGCTTTGACGGGTTGTTCGAGCCGCTCGTAGGCGAGGCCGATTTGGTAGCGCACCGGGCATTGCCAGGCGGGGGCGGGGGTTGAGCAGGAGCAGGCTTTGGTAGATGTCCAGCGCGCGCAGGAAGTCGCCTTCCTGGTAGAGTTGGTTGGCGATCTCATTGCCGGTGCGCTGCTGCCAGTAGGCGAGGGTTTCCGGGTGTTCCCGCGCCTGACCTTGCTGGGATTGGAGCAGCCGCAGGACTTCCTGGAGGGCGTCGTTGTTGCGGCCCAACTTCTTGAGTCCCGTGGCCAGCAGGAAGCGCACTTCGGCGCTCTCGGCGGCGTCGGGGTGCTGGGCCAGGAAATCCTGGGCCTGGCCGACCGCCTCGGCCTGCTTGCCCTGGGCGGCGAGGCTGTGGAGGTAACGGTATTGTACCCGGGTGCGGTTCAAGGCGGGTGACTCCTCCTTTAATAGCCGGGCAAACGCTTCAGCGGCTTCCTTGTGTTTGTTTTGGAGAGCCAAGGTTTCGGCGATCTCGGCCTGGGCTTGGAGAACTAGTTTCCGGTAAAAGTCGAAATGCCCGTCCTTCAAGACAAGGGCGGTCGTCATGGTGGCGTAGAACTTACCCATCGCCATGCTGTGGATGCCTAACTGCCGGTAGATCAACCCTTGGCGTAGTAGAACTTCGGGCACGTTCGGATCCTGGGGCCAGCGGGTCAGGTACTGGGAGAGAATCTGGAGCGCCCGGGAGAGTTGATTTTGCTCCTGGGCAATCAAGGCCAGTTCGATCATGGCCGCGCTTTTCAACTCATCCGGGGCTTCGCTGTTGAGGACGGCCGCGTAGTTGGCGGTGGCTTCGTCGTGGAGTTTGGCGGCTCGCTGGCGGCGGGCGGTTTCCAGCGTCTTCCTGAAATCAAGTATCTCCGCCGCACGGGTCTGGGCCTGCGCTTGCTCGTCGCCAGAGCGCAGTAGATTGGTGGTGGCGAACAGCATGGCGGCCTCGCTCAACGCGGGGCTGCGGGGGCTTGACTGGACGCTACCGGGCGGGTTGGTGGTGGCTAGGGTGTTAGTTGGCGCGGGCGCGGAAAGGCTGGGCGGCGCGGCGGTCTCGGTGGGGCGGACGGGAGGGAGGTTGGTGTTTTCGGCTTGGCTGGCAATGGACGCCAGACTTAGCAGTGTGAGGATGAGCGTTAGGAAGAGCCGGGGAGGACAAGGGTGAATGACGAATGACGAATGAGGAATGACGAATGAATGACGAAACCCGAATGACGAAGCGCCGCCAGTAACGGTTCGGCCGGGTGCCGAGCTTCGCGTTCCAGGCATTAGAGGGTTCATTGAGGTTTAGTGCTTCGGACTTCAGACTTCGGACTTTGGACTTCGTCATTCAGAAGAGTGCCTTGGGGCGACGGACTAAGGCGACCGATAGGTGGCCGTGCTGGGTCTCGTCGCCGGCGGGTTAGGTGGGACAAACGCCGGCACGGACCAAACGCCCCCGAGACAGTTACTCCCGGCCGGCTTGAAGAATTGCACCAGCATTTGCGGGGTGATGATCGAATCGGGAGGCGAGCCTCCTAGCGTAGGATCAAGGACGAGCGAGGTGGAGGCTTCCGGCGGCGGCGGGCCGTAGGTGCCAGGGGCCAGCGGCGGGGGCGGGGCGGGCGGACCTAGCTGGACTAATTGGTTGGTCGTCGAGTCGGCCGACGTGGGCACCGGGAGTGGCGGCGGATCGAACATGGCCAGCGGTGGGAGCAGGGCGACCCGTGCCGGGAGGAGCGGACTGTAAATGCGCAGCGGTGCCGGCCCCAGCACTGACAGGTAAGTGTTGGCTGATGCGGTGGGGCGGGGCACCAAAGCCGTCGCGCCGTGTTCCGCGACGGTCGCCGCTCCCCAAGCCGCCGGGGCCAGGCCGACTGCTGCCACGATCAGGATGGAACGTGATAATCTAGCTGGCCTTGCCAGCAATGAGAGACAAGCCTTCTTCATAAGAACCCGCGAACTGCCAGTCCTTGGTTTCCTCGTAGTTTTTGCATTCCGCCCGCACGGCATCGGAGCCGATCATGGTAAGGCGGACGCCCAACTCCTGGCATAAGCTGGTGACGTTGATGCCTAGTTTTACCAAATTCACGTCGGCGTTGGTCAGCCGGCTCATGTCCATCAGCAGTTTGTCCAACCCGGCATCCACGCCCTCAGTGACTTTGGGGCGGAGGTTGAGGGTGATGTCGTTGGCGATGAGCGGGTTGAAGTTCGGTGGCAACTTCAATAACAGCACGCCGTCCTGGCTCACGAAGTAGCGGTAAGAAGTGTCCAGACTTAGCGCGCGAGTCACTTTGTTCTTCAGGTCTTCGGGGTCAATCGGCTTGGTGATGATGCCGTTGAAGCCCATCTGCTGGGCGCGCTGCTGTTCTTCGGTGCCCGTCTTGACGCTCAGGCCGAAGATGGGGATGGACTTGGTCTTGATGGCAGCGCGCATCATCTGGAAGAGCATGAATCCGGCACCTTCGGGCAGGGAGAGGCTGACCACGATTACGTCGGGCATCTGGTTGGTGCAGAAATCCACGGCCTGCCCGGCCTGAGTCAGGCCGCTAAGCGTCCAAGTAGTGTCGGATAACCCAGTGCGAATCTGTTCCAAGATGGCGGGCTTGTCGTCCACGAGCAATACATGGAGAGGGTCGTCGTAGCGCTTGACCTTGGCGACGGCTTCGTTCTTGGCCTTGAGGTCAATGATGCGGCCGACGCGCTCGACGACTAAGTCTTCCTTGAACGGCTTGACGAGATAGTCGCGCACGCCCAGGCGGGCGATTTTGAGCACGTTATCGCGGCCAGCCTCGGCGGTGAGCATGACCACGGGGATGTTCTTGGACTCCGGGTTCGCCTTGAGCTTGTTCAACATCTCAAAGCCATCCATCACCGGCATGGTGTAGTCGAGCAGGATTATGTCGGGCTTTTCGCGGCTGACGATGGCCAGACCCTCGACGCCATCCGAGGCCTCCAAAATCTCGCAAGCAAAGGTCTTGAAGGCCCGCGCCACAATCATGCGGATGGTCTTGCTGTCGTCAACGGTGAGGATTTTAGGGCCCATAGGTTGGTGTAAGGAAGCGGAGTTATGTGAGTTCGTTGCCGCCCCGGAGGAGAAGTTCCACCAGCAGTAAATTGCCGTTGCTGCGGAAGCCCAGCCGGTCCACGTTCGTCTCGCTGACAGCCTCGATGCCAAATTGGCTGCCGCGGACGATGGAAGGGATGGTCATGACACACGGATAGCCACGATCTACGAGCCGGGACTTGAATTGGCCCACGACCATGTTGGCCATCTCGCCCATGGCATCATTTACCATCTCATCGGTGGCAACCTCGGTGGCGTCCAGGCCGATCAATCCGCGGGTGATCCGGCCAGCGAACCGGGTCGTAGTGTATAGATAGGCCACGCCGGAGAGACGGCCAGTGAAGCCCACGGCGCTGGCGATCTGCGGTTCTCCGGCAAAGACACATTCGTCCGCCGGCACGGCCAGCATCTGCATGTTTAGCATGGTGCTGAAGACTTCGGTGACGGCGGCGCTTATGAGCGCTCCAGTGTTATCAATCATCACGCCCACTCATCGGCAGATGTTGCCGCCCCTTTAGGAAAAACTTGGAGGGAAATTTTGACCGGTGACAAAACTGCTAGTTTGGGTTCAACTTTTCCGCTGGTACGCCGATAACCCGGCAGAAATGAGCACTACGGAAACAGCCGTCCCCCGCACGGGGGCGGCACCACTAGAACGAACCGAGATCGCCCGGCGGCTCGGCAAGTGCGCCCTGCTGCCTTCGCTGGGCAGCATCAACAGCGTGTTGCGGGAGTTGCTGAACGCCGAGCAACGCTACACCACGCAGATTTCCGACGTGATCCGCCGGGACCCCAGCATGACCACCCGCATGTTGCGGCTGGTCAACTCGGTCTATTACGGACTCACCACGCCCGTCACGAGCATCGAGGAAGCGGTGTTCTATCTGGGTATCCGGCAGGTGCGCCAGATCGCCATGTCCACGCCGATCATCGAAGATTTGCAGAAACTTCCCTTCCAACACCCGTTCCCGTGGCGGAATTTCTGGCAGCATTGCATCGCCACCGCGATTTTGACGCGGGAGATCACCGGGGCCATCCAGCCGGTGCAGGATGAGGTGGAATACGTCGCCGGCCTGCTCCATGACGTGGGGCGGATCGTGATGGCGGCGGAGTTTCCGAACGAGTTCGCGGTGGTCTGCGACCGGACGGAGAACTCGCAGCAAGATCTTCGCGAGCTAGAGGTGGCGGTGCTGGGCATGGACCACTGCGAACTGGGGGCGATTTACCTGAAACACCACCGTCTGCCTGAAGTGATTGTCGCGGCGGCCGAGTATCACGCCGAACCGGATCGCGCCAGTCATCACGGCCAGTTGGTGGCGGCGGTGCAGTTGGCCAATTACCTGGTGCGGCTGAACCAGATCGGGCACAGCGGCAACCCGGCGCCGGTGACGGAAGAAGAGTGGCTGGGGCTTAGTGGCTGGGGCATCCTGTTTCCCCGGCGCATGGAGGCGGAGCAGACGCTGTTACGGGCCAACCTGAAACACAGTCTGGAACGGCTGCCACGCATCTTGGAGGGGCTGATCTGAAGGCTGAAGGAAGACGTATGAATCCACCATGAAGGAAGCTGACCGCACCGCGGTAGATGACGATGCCCCTTCCGGCCGCGCTTCCCGGCTGGCTTCCCGCCGGGACGAGGACGCCTGCGAATTCATCATCACGCTCATCTATGAGCGCTCCCGCATCCGGCTGCACGATGGCAAGCAGGCGCTTATCCGGGCACGGCTAGGTAAGCGGATGCGCCACCACGGCTGCGCCTGCCTGGCGGACTACTGTGACTTATTGCAGAGCACCGGTGGCCACGAGGAAATCACGCATGTGGTGGATGCGCTGACGACGAACTTCACCAACTTCCTGCGCGAGGAAGATCATTTCCAATTTCTGGTGGATAAGGCGCTGCCGACGCTGCTGGGGAAGAGCCGGCGGAAGTTCCACCTCTGGAGCGCCGCCTGTGCCAGTGGCGAGGAACCGTTCAGCCTCGCCTTCTATCTCGACGAAAAGTATCCGCTGGCCGAAGGCTGGGACTGGCGCATCTTAGCCACCGACATCAGCACCAAGGCGCTGGCCAAAGCGGAGGCGGCGGTGTACGCGGCCGACCGGCTGGACGGTCTCTCCGACGCCTGGCTGCGCAAGCACTTCCAGAAAGGCTCCGGCGCGTCCGAGGGCCATTTCCGCGTCAAAAGCCGCTTGCGCGAACGGGTGACCTTCCGCCATGTGAACCTGCTTGGTGCCTATGATTTTCCCGAGCGCTTTGAAGCCATCCTTTGCCGCAATGTAATGATCTACTTCGACCGCGCGACTCAGCAGCAGTTGGTGAACAATCTGGGCCGGTTCGTCGTGCCGGCGGGCTACTTACTCATCGGCCACTCGGAAAGCCTCACCGGCCTGCCCGTGCCCTTCCGGTGCCTGCGCCCCAGTTACTACCAGAAACTATAACCCATCATGCCGTCACCCACCCTCAGCGGATTTGAACATCGAGTTATCGTTGGCATGGCTGAGTTAGTTGTGTCCAACAACCCCTCCGTCACGCTGGCCACTTACTCGCTAGGCTCCTGCCTTGGCATATCCATCTTCGATCCCGTGGCCCATGTCGGCGGTCTGCTACACATCATGCTGCCCGAATCCAGCATTTCCCCGGACAAGGCGCGGGCGCAGCCGGCGATGTTCCTCGACACGGGGCTGCCTAAGTTGTTTAACTCTGCCTACGTGATGCGCTTGGATAAGCATCGGGCGCTGGTCTGCGTCGCGGGTGGGGCGCAGATCATGGACGACAAGGGCTTTTTCAACATCGGCCAGCGCAATTACGCCGCCCTAGTCGCCCTGCTTCAGCAGCACGGGCTGCGGATCGCTGCCGAGGACGTCGGCGGCATGGTCAATCGCACCATGTATCTGAAACTGGCGACGGGCGAGGTGCGGCTCAAAGTCTCAGGGCAAGCGACGGAAACAACTTTATGGAAACCTTAGATCACGACCTAGACAGTTACATAGACCGGGTGACTAACCTCCCGCCCGCGCCGGTCATCCTGCCACAACTGTTGCTCCTGCTCAACAAAGCGGACGTGGACAGCAGCCGCGTGGTGGAGTTGATCCAATGCGACCCGGCACTGACGGCGGCGGTCCTGCGCCTCTGCAACAGCGCCTTCTTCGCCTCCGCCACCGCGGCATCCGATTTGCTGGAGGCGGTGATGCGGATGGGCTTTACCCGCGTGTATGAACTCGTCGTCGCCATCATCGGTGCCCGGTCCATGCGGCCGGCGCAGAAAGGCTACGGCATTGATGAAGGCGAACTCTGGAAGCACAGCGTAGTTACCGCCTTGGCCGCCAAGTGCATGGCGCGCGATCACGGCACGGACGAAAGCGTCGTGTTCACGGCCGCCATCCTGCACGACATCGGCAAGATCGTGCTCGCCCAGGCGCTGGAGCAGAGTTACGCCAAGCTGATGAAGGAGATTCAAGGCAACCAGGCGTCACTGTTGGAGAGCGAGGCGGCGGTCCTCGGCGTGCAACATGCCGAGATTGGCGGACGCCTGCTGGCCCGGTGGAATTTCCCGGACGGCCTTGTTTCCGCCGTCTGGAACCATCACACCCCGTCCGCCGCCATCGGCTATGAGCAACTGACTTCCTTCGTCTATCTGGGTAACATGGTCGCGCATTTCATGGGCTTCGGTTACGGGCACCAGGCGCTGGCCTTGCGCGGTCGGGCCGAGGCGCTCAGTTTCGCCGAGATCAAGCCCCAGGAACTGCCCCACTACATGATCGAGACGTTCGGGCTGTTTAACGAAATGAAGGCCCTGCTCGGCGCGAATGGTTGAGCTTTTCCGCTTTCTATTTTCTGCTTTCTGCTTTTTCCTTCCGCCATGCCTGTCCGAGTTCTAATTGTGGATGATTCGGCCTTGGTCCGCCGAGCCTTGACCGATGGCTTGTCAGCCGACCCCGGTATCGAGGTCGTTGGCACTGCCATTGATCCCTACGTCGCCCGCGACAAGATTCTCCAACTCCACCCCGACGTGCTGACGCTCGACATAGAGATGCCGCGCATGGACGGACTGACCTTCCTAAAGGTGCTGATGAAGCACCATCCTATGCCGATCATCGTGATGAGTTCACTCACCACGGCGGGTTCAGCCATCGCGCTGGAAGCCTTACAAGCCGGGGCCGTGGACGTGGTGGCCAAACCCGGCAGCGCCTATGCCGCCGCTGAAGAAATCGGCAAACTTGCGGAAAAAATCAAAGCCGTCGCCCGTGCCCGAGTGCGGGCGGCCCCAGCCTCCTCGCCCGCCGCCGCCGCTACCGCTACCGCTGCCGCGGTGGGTGCGCCCGTCTCCGCGGTATCGGTGACTAAGCCACCGCCCCTCATCCGTGGTGGACGCCGCTACGCCGCCCGCGCCCTGATCCTGATTGGCGCTTCCACCGGCGGCACCGAAGCGATCAAGGCCGTCCTGACCGCTTTGCCGGCCGACTTACCCGGCATCCTGATCGTGCAGCACATTCCCGCCCAGTTCTCGCTCGCCTTCGCCAACCGGCTAAACGAACTCTGCCGCCTCGAAGTGCGCGAAGCTAAGAACGGTGACGTGGTCGCACCCGGCCTCGCCTTAGTTGCGCCCGGCGGTTTCCACATCATCCCCCGCTGGGTCGGCAGCCACTACGTCCTGACCACTAACACCGGGCCACCGGTGCATCATCAGCGGCCAGCGGTGGATGTCCTCTTTGATTCCGCCGCGCGGGCCGGGGCCGGGCCTTATGCGCTGGCGGTGCTGTTGACTGGCATGGGTGCCGACGGCGCGGCCGGGATGCTAACTTTGCGCCAAGCCGGAGCTACGACCTTTGCCCAGAACGAGGAATCCTGCGTCGTCTTCGGCATGCCGAAGGAAGCCATCCAGTTAGGTGCCGCCCAACGCGTGCTGCCGCTGGAACATATCGCGTCTGGCATTGATCGCTTTGCCAGTTCCATCGCCGTGCTCCGGGCGTAAGTGAAGGATGAAGTATGAAGGATGAAACCAGAGTCTCCAGCGGCGGCTATCTTTCATCCTTTTCTAAAGTGTGGGCAATTTCTGCCGACATGGAGATAGGTTTCCTATACTGGGCAAGCGGTCGGGCTGGAAAATGTTGCCACCGGGCGAAGGTCCGTCGGAAGCGAACCAGTTCGGGGAACGCCAGTGCAATCCATGAACGCCACCGCGTTGAGCTATGCTCCGTCGCACGCGCCGCACTCCTTGGCGCAGTGCGCGCAAAACGGCTATTGGTATTGCTCCGGCTGCGAACGTGTCCTCGACCGGCGGCCCGGCTTGGGCGCGACCGGTGCCTATCGCTGTCACCGGTGCGGCAGCGGCAAGGTCCATTATCAAGAACCTATTCATGAATACAGTCCTGAAGCGTGCCACGCGGAACTCTTTTGAGCTTCGCCGGGCGACCCCGCCATCATCACGCAGCTTAGTGGAACAGGCTTCCGGCCTGTTCGGCCGAACTGGCTGGAAGCCTGTTTCACTACCCGGCTCCTGGAATTATTCCCTATGAGCGCCAAGCCCACTCCAACCCTCGCCCAACTGGCAGAAAAAATTGCTTTGGAACTGGTCTTCGCCGAACCCGGCAAGGACGGCGGCTTGCTGCCCGTCAACAGTCTCCTCGGCGAGTTCGAGGAACATAGTGCCGCCTCGCCGCCGCCTGCCGAAGTGTTGGCCGCGACCGCCCTGGCGCGCAAAGCCGTGGATACCGCCCTCGAGACAGGTGGGTTCACGCCCTTGATCCTGGAGCAGTTAGTGGCCTGGACCGGTTGGATCCAGCCGGCGCTATCGGCGGCCGAACGCGCGCAGGCGCTGCCGCCCTTGCCTGACTGCCTAAGTGCGACCAGCATCACGGTGGCCGCCGCAGACACGAGCACGGCGACCCACGCCGAAGCCGCCTGCGAAGAGGTGCTGCACCTCGATCTAGCCCGCGATTCCGAAATGCTCCGGGAGTTTCTCAATGAGTCCGAAGAGCACCTGCACAACATCGAACAGGGCATCCTCATTCTCGAACAGAACCCCAAGGACGCCGACACGCTGCATTCGATCTTCCGTGCCTTCCATACCTTCAAAGGCGGCTCCGGCTTTCTGAACTTAGTTCCTATTCATTGCCTGGCTCACGAATTGGAATCGCTCCTCGACCTCGCCCGGCAGGGCCGGTTAGAGATCAATGGCGACGTTATCAATCTTATCCTCGCCGGGGCCGACACGCTCAAACGATTCGTCTCCGAGATTCAGGTCCAGTTGAGCGGCCTCAAGCCGCCGGAACCCATTCAAGTGCCGATTCACGGACTGATCGAGCGCGTGCGCGAAGTCCTCACCGGCCGGGCCGCGTCCGCTGCCACGCCAGAGGCACCGGCCGCACCGGAAGCGGCCGAGCCGACCGCCAGTGCGACCGCTGGCGATGCGGCCCGCCGCTCGGCCGCCCGCGCCGCCGTCGGTTTCGTCAAGGTGGACACGCAGAAGCTCGATGGCTTGGTGGATTTGGTCGGGGAACTGGTTATTGCCCAATCGCTAGTGACCCAAGACACCGACGTGCGCAGCCTGCAAAGCCCGCAACTTAGTCGTCACCTGGCCCAGCTTGGACGCATCACCGCCGAATTGCAAAAGACCGCCACCTCGCTCCGCATGGTGCCGATCAAATCCACGTTCGAGAAGATGACGCGGCTGGTGCGGGATCTCTCGCTAAAGGCCGGCAAGCAGGTGGAATTGCAATTCACCGGCGAGGAGACGGAGTTGGACCGCAACCTAATTGAAGAGTTGGATGACCCGTTGATTCACATGATCCGCAACTCCGTGGATCACGGCATCGAGAAGCCGGAAGCGCGGGTGGCCAAAGGCAAGCCGCCGCGCGGCGTTGTCCGGCTCCGCGCCTTCCACCAAGGCGGCAACATCCTTATCGAGATCAAGGACGACGGTGCCGGATTGAATAAGGATCGTATTCTGGCCAAAGCCCGGCAGCAGGGGCTGGTTGGCGAGAGCGACACTCTGAGCGAGAGCGAGATTTTCCGGTTCATCTTCGCCCCTGGTTTCTCCACCGCCGAGAAAGTCACGGAGATCTCCGGCCGCGGCGTCGGCATGGACGTGGTGCGACGCAACATCGCGAACCTGCGCGGCAAGATCGAAATCGCCTCGGTCCCGGACCAAGGCTCCACCTTCACGATCTACCTGCCGCTCACGCTGGCGATCATTGACGGCCTGCTCGTGGGCGTCGGCGACCAGCGGTTCATCTTGCCGACGCTGTCCGTCCGGGAATCTTTCCGCCCCACGCCGGCTATGATTTCCACCGTGCATCAGCGCGGCGAGATGGTGAATGTGCGCGGCCGGCTCTGCCCGTTACTCCGGTTGCACCGGCACTTCGACATTGCCCCGCTGAGCGAAGATCCTGCCCAGGCGATTGTGATCGTGCTGGAATCCAATCACGAACTCCGCTGTCTCATGGTGGATCAGTTGCTGGGCAAGCAGGAGGTCGTCATCAAGAGTCTCGGCGAGACCTTCAAGCGCAGTCACGCTTTGGCGGGTGCCGCCATTTTGGGCGACGGTCGGGTGGGCTTGATCCTGGACGTGAACAATCTCATCCATCTTGACGGCGAGGCTTACGCTGGCACCGCCGCAGCGCAACATGAGGCGGCTGTGGCGTGAGGGGCGCGGTGGAAATCCAAAAACCGAAGCCCAAAAACCGAAGCCCAAAAACCGAAACTGGCCCGCCAGAACCGAACCGCTGGCAAAAGATGGCAGGTAAAAATGGAGAAGGTTTCTTCGCACTCCCGCGCCGGTGGGGCGACGCTCCGGCGGAGCCGCCACCAAGGCGGATCGCCGACATTCTTGTCGGCGAGATCTTGGACTGCGCGGAGATCG
>CAINDV010000251.1 GCA_903847485.1 uncultured Verrucomicrobiota bacterium | reverse complement strand
GGGAGGAGAGGGAGAAGCCGCGGCACCGCGCACGCTAACTTCCCTAATTCCACGGCAGTGGGGACGGGGGTGAGGGGTGTTCGCATGATTCAACCGATTCTCTTTGGTAAATGGTATTAGTTTCAAGGAACTTGGGTAAAGGACGAAGGACGAGTCGCTGCTGCTGGCGGCCGTGCTCACTTTGGTGGGGAGCGCGGACATTCTTGTCCGCTCGGGGTGGTGCGCGGCCGCCCAAGCGGACAAGAATGTCCGCGCCCCGGCCGCTCCGGGAGGCCGCGGGTTTCGGGCTTCGGGCTTCGTCATTAATTCGTCATTAGTCATTCGTCATTCTTCCCTCTCCCCGCGCTCCCGTTCCGTAGCGACGGTTAGCCAGACCGCTACGCTCCAGCCGGCTTGGGCCACCTGCGGCATCCGCTACGGCTCCAGCACGTCAGTCATGGCTTTCAGCGCTCCAACACTTCCCGCACCTTGGCGGCCAGGTCGTTCACGGAGAACGGCTTCGGGATGAAGTGTAACTCTTGGTCCAGCACCCCGTGCAAGGCGATGTCGTTGGCGGTATAGCCGGACATGAACAGGCACTTAAGCTTGGGGTGGAGTGACACGAGCTGTCGGGATAGCTCCCGCCCGTTCATCTCCGGCAGCACTATGTCGGTCAGCAGCAGATGAAGCTCCTGGCCAGGCGCTCCGGCCAGCCGGAGCGCCTCGGCCGGCGTGCGCGCGGCCAGCACAGTGTAGCCCAATCGCTCGAGGACTCTCCGGGCAATGTCCAGCATCACCGGATCGTCCTCCACTAATAGCACCGTCTCGCCCGAACTTAGGCCCGGTTCCCCGGCGGCTTCCGGCCGGGTCACGGGGACTTGGCTCGCGTGCCGGGGCAGATAGATCTTAAAGGTCGTGCCTTGGCCCGGCGCGCTGTCAACCTGGATGAACCCATGGTTCTGCTGGACGATGCCATAGACCGTGGCCAACCCCAGGCCCGTGCCCGCGCCGACGCCTTTGGTCGTAAAGAACGGTTCAAAGATATGAGTCAGCGTTTCCGGGTCCATGCCGCAGCCGTTGTCACTCACGGTTAATAGCACATACTCGCCCGGCACAACCCCCGGGTGCTTAGCACAGTCGGCTTCGTCTAGGACCGCGTTCCCGGTGGCGATCGTGATCTTACCCACCCAGCCGTCCGGCGGCGGCGCTGCACTAAGCGGCGCGGGCCGGCCAATGGCATCGCGAGCGTTGACGCAGAGGTTAGCCAGTATCTGATGAATTTGGGTGGAATCCACCTTCACCGGCCCCAGGCCCGTCGCGGGCAGCCAAGCTAGGTTGATGTCCTCGCCGATGAGCCGCCGCAGCATCTTGAGTAAGTCTTCCATGGCCGCGTTGAGGTCCAAAACTTGGGGGACGATGACCTCCCGGCGGGCAAAGGTCAGCAGTTGCCGGGTTAGATCGGCGGAGCGCCGCGCGGCCTTGCGGATTTGTTCCAAGTCAGCAAAGAGTGGCTGCGCTGGGTCCACCTGGCCCATGGCCAGGTCCACAAACCCAAGGATCGCTCCGATCATGTTGTTGAAATCGTGGGCCACGCCGCCCGCCAGCCGGCCTACCAGTTCCAGCTTCTGGGCTTGATGAAACTGGCCTTCGAGTTTGGCCCGCTCGGTTTCCGCCTGCTTGCGCTCGGTAATGTCGCGGATAATAGCGGTGTAAAACCGGCCCTCGGCGACCTGCCATTCCGCCAGCGATAGTTCCAGCGGGAACTCATGCCCGTCTTGGTGGCGTCCGCCTACTTCCACCGTCTTGCCCATGACGTGCCGCGCGCCGCCGGCTTGCATTCGCGCCAGGCCAGCCAGATGCCCGTCCTGGTAGCGGGACGGTATTAGTAGCGTCAGCGGCTGCCCGTTGACCTCAGCTTCCGTGTAACCGAAGATTCGTTCCGCGCCGCCGTTCCAACCCACTATATTGCCCGCACTGTCGGTGGAGATGATAGCGTCGGTAGCCGAAGCCGTCACCGCCCGGAAGCGGGCTTCGCTCGCCCGCAGCGACGTTTCCGCCTGCTGGCGCTCGGTGACTTCGCGCTGGAGCTTGGCCGCGGTTTGCTCCGCTTGCTCTTTCGCCGCCGCGGTACGATCCAGCAGAGTGAACGCCAACCCACGGGAGGCGGCGAGTGACTTGTTAGCCGCTGTCAAACCGGCCGTCCGCTCCTCCACCAACCGCTCCAGGTTCGCCTGATGCGCGCGGTTTTCCGCCTCCAGCCGGCGCTGGGTGTCCTCCAGCGTCTTGAGCCGCACCGCGTTAGCCACCACGCGGAGGATGGCTGCCTTAGTGATAGGTTTGAAGAGGTAGTCGGTCGCTCCCATCCGGAGGGCTTCAGTGGCCGTCTCAATAGTCGGCTCGCCGGTCATCATCACCACCTGGATGTGGGGCGCGGTGGCGTGAATGCGCCGCAGTAACTCCACCCCCGTGACCCGCGGTAGGACGATGTCCGTCACCACTAAGTCGAATTCGGTTTCTTGCAGGCGCAGCAGGGCGGTGTCGGCATCCTCGGCCTCGACCACTTCGTGCGCGTCGGCGAGGAGAAACTCGCCGAGTGTGCGGCGGATGCTCTTTTCATCATCTACGATCAGGATTTTAGCCATAAGGTGATTATCAAATGTGGAATGTGGACTGGGAGTATCATACTATTCCCGAAGAGCAGCGGAGCGCCGACATTCTTGTCGGCGTGGGTGTCTGCCGAGGTCCTGGCCGACAAGAATGTCGGCGCTCCGACTGCCCGGTTCAGGGAGAGATTTCGCCGCACCAAAGGTGCGTGCTTTGAACCCCTGAACCGTAGCGGCGTCTCGGTAGAGCGCCGCCATCCTGGAAAAGGGATGTTTGCGGCGCTCTGCCG
>CAINDV010000250.1 GCA_903847485.1 uncultured Verrucomicrobiota bacterium | reverse complement strand
GTCGAGTGCGGCCCGGACATCGGTGAGGTCATCGGCTTGCTGGATGCGTTCTTCTGGGATTCGCCCGTTCGCCTGGTTGAGTGGGTCACGGCGCGCCTGGCCGGGCGGATCTCCGGTTTCGAGCGGGCCGCAGTCGCCGCCGAGTTGTAGACGCTGCAAGCCTTCGCCGACAAACAGAACCCGTCGGCCACCTGCCGCCAGCAACTCGTATTGCTTTAGTCCGATTCAGCCAGCATCGCCGCAATGGTGCCCAGCGCATTGCCCTCCAGACGGTTGTTCACGTAGATGAACGTCTTGCGCGCCGGCACGTCGGCCTTCCCCTGCGCGATCAAAGCCCGGCATGCCGCCCGCGCATTAAGGTTCGGCTCCTTCACTTGATCGTAGGGCTGGAAGGTTTTCACGGCCTCCTCGTATTTGCGGCCCGGCTTGAGCAGGAACCTGGCAGCGGTGAGTTCCGGCTGTGGATTACTGCCGGGCAAGGCCATCTGCTCGCCGACCGAAGGCATGGCATCCCAGTTGTTGAAGACATGTGCGACGCCGTGTCGGGCCAGACAGCCAAAGTATTCGTCGCGCAGCCACTGGCGATTGCGCAACTCCACCGCGTAAGGCCAGCCCCTGGGCAACTGAGCAAGGAAACGGTCCAAGTCGCCGACGAAGTCGCGCCCATGCTCGTAATCGCCGATCCAGAAGCGCGAGAACTCGAACAGCAGCACGCCGACCTTGTCCAGGATCGCCTCGCAAGGCTTAAGGAAAGCTGCCGCAAATAGATCGGCGTTGAGAAAATGCTCGTTCGTCTTGCCAGCCCGGACACCAAAGCGCGGCAGGTTGGGAAACTTCTTGATGGTCACCGCGTCGGTCACTTTGAAGCCGAAGTGAAAATCCTCCGGCACCGCCTCCGCCAGTTTTTCCAGATACTCCCGCCGGGGAAAATCGTAGTAGGCGGCGTCCACGCAGACGGTCTTGAACACCTCGGCATACTCGCGGAGGCACTCGCGCTCGAAGCGTGTCCTGGCCACCTTGCCGCGATACACGTAGCGCTCCGGCGTGTAGAGCTGACCGAGCCAGCCCTCGTATTTCCAGGATGAAGTTCCGATGAAAACGCCACGCTGGGCAAGCGTAGCCGCTTGTTGCCGGACTTGTTCGCGCTCAAACTTCACTCAGCCAAGCTTGGGTGGTGCCGGCAGGTTGTCAACTGGGCCTGGCGCGACGGTGTTTCTGGGTGAGGATTGTTTGTGCGCGGCACAATCCACAAAGCCGGGTAACCTTCGCAATAACCTGTTGTTGATGGACCGGAGGCGCGTTCCTGGTGGAAAACGCCTCCAGTCGGGTCAGCACCGCCGGCAACCATCACACCGCGAGCGTGACGGTCGGGGCGGTTTCGAGCGGTTCGCCATTGGCCAATCGCTCGGCCAGACCCCAAAGTCCCTTGTTTAGGCTGACTTTGGAATCAATGCCGCGCAATGGTCGCACCGAACGCAGCTTGCCGCGCCGATCTTTGTGCCAGTCCGACACGCCGCCGCGTTCGAGGGTCTCTTGGACGCAATTTGTGACCCTCCACAAATCGCGGCCTTCGTCCTCCGGGCGGCGGGCCTTGAGCAGTGTTTCCGGTTCCACCGGCGCAGTTTCCACACTGTCATAGCGTAGCAACAGCGCATGGCGGGCGAACTCCACCGACTCACGCGGCTCCAATTCTCGCGAACGAAACCGGCTGACCAGCTCACCGACCCGCGGCACGAAGTCCAGCAGACGAAAGCTCGCCTGCACCACTTCGTCCG
>CAINDV010000249.1 GCA_903847485.1 uncultured Verrucomicrobiota bacterium | reverse complement strand
GCTCGGCGGGAGCCTCGCCCTACCACGCTTGGCCCGGGCCGCCGCGTGAGGGCACGCGGCCTACAAGGTTGCGCGTCCGGCCCCTGTAGGCCGGGTCCCCTGACCCGGCGTTCCGCGGGCGAAATAGGCTGGCTTACGCCTCCTCAAGTCGGTGCCTACAAGTTCGGTCGGGGCTGCCTCGCGGAGCGAGGCCATGACGGTAGCCGTGGGCTTCAGCCCACGGTCATTGGCAAGCCCTCCTGCTGCGTCGCGGAGCGACGCTGGAGCCGTGGCGCACAAACAGGCTTCCTACGTCGCTCCGCGACGCTGGCCTCTGCGGCTGCCAGCCGTGGGCTAAAGCCCACGGCTACCGTCAGTGGTCGCTCCGCGACTGACAGCAAGTCGGTGGTTGCTCCGCGACGGACAGCAATCGAGATGCGCCCACCTACAAGTTGCGGCGAATCTTTCAACTCAACTTCTAGCCATGAATGCCGATAGCCAAGCACACCAGTTCCGACCAGCCACGCGAGATGGCGGGTTGGCGGTGAACGATTTGCCCCAGCCTTTACATGGACCCAGCCCCGGAGTGCGGACATTCTGGTCGGCGTGGGCGCGTGCGGTGGTCGGAGCGGACAGGAATGTCCGCGCTCCGACTGCCCGGTTCATGGCCCCTATGCGCGTCCAAGGATTGGAGGTCGAGGCGTTCCATGAGCCACCCTGCGGAGCGCCGACATTTTTGTCGGCGCGGTTTGGGGAGTTGGCTCACGCCGACAAGAATGTCGGCGCTCCGGGACGCGGCAACTCTTTAGGCTTAACACCAGACCAATCAATATGGCTATAACTCGCACTCCTACTCTCGGCTTGGGTGAACGGCTCGTGGCGGCCGGGCTGATCGCGGACACACACCTGGAACTGGCCCGGCGCGAGCAGAAGCGCCAGGGTGGGTCGCTGGGCAAAATCCTACTGGACCTCGGCTTCGTGGGCGTGGACAAGCTCACTAACTTCGTGGCCGGGGAGGCGCAGGCCCGGATGGTGGACTTAAACCGCATCGTCATTGACAAGGGCGTGCTGGCGCTGGTGCCGCTGGAGTTATGCCGTAAGTTCCGGCTGCTGCCGGTGGAGCGGTTGAATGGCACGCTGACGGTGGCGATGGCGGATCCGCTGAATGTGCTGGCGATTGATACGCTGGGGCAGGTGACGGGCTTGCACATTGACGTGGTGACGGCGACGGAGCAGGACATTTTGAACCTATTGGACGGGATGCAGCGCAGCGGCGATTCGATCAAGGAGTCTATTGATAAGATTATCCAGGAAGAGGTGGACGAGGCGAAGGTGGTCACGCGGACCGAGGCGGCGGACCCCGGAGTGACGCAGGACGACGCGCCAGTCATCCGCTTGGTAAGTCAGATCATTGCCCGGGCGGTGAATATAGGTGCCAGTGACATTCATTTTGAGCCGGAGGAGCGGCTGCTGCGGATCCGGACGCGCATTGATGGGTTGTTACATCCGGATGTGCTTATCCCTAAGTCGCTGCAATCGGCGGTGATTTCGCGGGTGAAGGTAATGGCGGATATGGACGTGGCGGAGAACCGGACACCGCAGGACGGTCGGGCGTCGGTGCTGGTGGGGCGGAAGGAGATCAATTTGCGGGTGTCCAGCCTGCCGACGACGCATGGTGAGAATGTGGTGGTGCGGATATTGAATCCCTCTTCCTCGGTTAGTTCGATCAGTACGCTGGGGCTGTCGCCGGCGGATGAGCAGAACCTGCGGGCGGCGGTGGACCGGCCACACGGGGTGGTGATCGTGACGGGGCCGACGGGCAGCGGTAAGAGCACTACGCTGTATGCGATCTTGCGGGAGGTGGCGAGTGCGGAATGGAGTGTGTTCACGCTGGAAGACCCGGTGGAGTATAGTATGGCGGGGGTGCGGCAGACGCAGATTCGGGAGGACATCGGGCTGACGTTCAGCAGCGGGCTGCGGACGTTGCTGCGGCAAGACCCGGACATCATCTTAGTAGGGGAGACGCGGGACACGGAGACGGCGCAGTTAATGGTGCGGGCGGCGCTGACGGGGCACTTAGTCTTTACCACGTTACACACGAATGACGCGCCGGGGGCGATTCCGCGGTTACTGGACATGGGGGTGGAGCCGTATCTGTTGCCGGAGAGTTTGATCGGAGTGCTGGCGCAGCGGTTAGTGCGGCGGATTTGCCCGCAGTGCAAGGAACCGGTGGAGCATCCCGAGATGATGTTTGCCAATATGAAGATTGAACTGGGGCGCGGGGAGGTGGCGCGGGCGTTTCACGGCAAGGGTTGCGCGGTGTGTAACAACTCTGGTTACAAGGGCCGGCAGGCGGTGTTCGAGCTGATGATGCTGGACGGGCGCTTCAATGTGCCGATTGTGAAACGCTGCGGCTCGCCGGAGTTCATGCGGCTGGCCCGCGAGGGCGGCATGAGCACGATGTTCGAGGACGGCCTGCGCCGGGCGATGCAGGGCACGACGACCCTGGAGGAGTTATTGCGGGCCACGCGGATGGAATAGAGTCACGAGGATATTGCGATGCCAAACTACGGATATGTCGGGATAGATCGAAGCGGGCGTAACACCTCCGGCAAGATGCTGGCGGCGGACGAGACGGAACTGGAGGAGAAGCTGCAAACTCTAGGGCTGTGGCTGGTAAGCGCCAAGACGGACCGGGCGGAGGCGCGCGCCAAGGCGCGGCGCAAGGGCGGGCGCGGCGCCGGCGGCACCTCGCGGCAGGAGATGATTAACTTTTGCACCTTGATGAGCTTCCAACTCAAGGTGGGCATCACGATGATAACGGCCATCCAGGTGGCGGCCGAGGATTGTGAGAACAAGAATTTCCGCGGCGTGCTGCTGGAGGTCAAGCAGCACATCGAGTCCGGCGTGCAACTGGCGGAAGCCTTGGAGCGGTTCCCGCGGGTCTTCGAGGTGCAATTCGTCAGCCTGGTCCGGGCCGGCGAGTCGAGCAGCGCGCTGCCGGAGACGTTCCAAGAGTTGAAGCGCTACCTGGAATGGCAGGACGCGATCATGGCCGACGTGCGGCAAGCGACGATTTACCCGGCGGTGGTGCTGGCGGTGGTGGTGACGCTGGTGATGATTTTGTTCACCTTCGTGATTCCCCGGTTCGTGATGCTGCTGAGCTCAGTGAAGGTGGCGCTGCCGCTGCCGACGCGGATCGTATTCGGCATGAGCGACGCGGTGAAGGCGACGTGGTGGATGTGGTTACTGCTCTTTACGGTGTTACCAGCGGCAGTGGCCATTGGAAAACATTACTCGCCTAAGTTCGCCATTTTCTGCGACCAAATGCGGTTCAAGATTCCACTTTTCGGCGATTTAATTCACATGCTGGTGGTGTCCCGCTTTGCCCATAACCTGGGCATCCTTTACAGCTCGGGCGTGTCCATCGTCAACGCCCTTAAGCTGACGCGGGGCTTGGTGGGCAGTATCTGGGTGTCCACAGTGCTGGAAGACATCGTGGCGCGGGTGGAGGCCGGGGACGCGCTGAGCGAAGGGCTGCGGCGGTATCCGGTGTTCCCGCCCTTGCTGATCCGGATGGTCGTCATGGGAGAAAACACCGGCAACTTAGACAAGGCCCTGGGCAACGTCTCGGAGTATTACAATGTCATCGTGCCCCGGAAGATCAAAAAGATCTTCTCCATCATGGAGCCGATGCTGATCGTGTTTTTGGTCGGGTTAGTTGGCTTTGTAGCCTTAGCCATCTTCCTGCCCATTCTGTCCCTGCTTGGATCCATCAAATCGTGAAAGGTATATTACTATGTTAAAAAACTGTTCCGAGATTAATTCAACACTTACCCCGACGCCGCGTGGGGGCACGCGGCCTATAGAGATAGGAGCCAACCCCGGCCCGGTTCGGCGGCGCTGTGGTGGCTTTACCGTGATCGAAATCATCGGCGTGCTGTGTGTGATGGCGATCCTGGCCGGGATCGTGGCGGTGAACGCGCTGAATTCGATCAAAGCGAAGCGGCGGGAAGCCGAAGGGACAGGCATGACCAGCATCGCGAGTACGCTCAAGACTACGATCTTGCGAACTAAGTACATCCCGGCCCAGACTAACTGGGCGCAGGTGACGGCTAGTTACCTGGCGATGCCAGTCAACAAAATCACCACCACGGAGGCGGGCTTCACGCGGCTCCTGCTGGTGGACCCGGCGCTCCGCCTGGGCACTAGCAGCACGAGCGTACTGCCCTACACCCAAGGCGTCGGCGGTACGGTTCAGCCCACCACCAACGCCCGCGTGATCCTGATTTCCAGTCTCAGTGGCCAACTGCCCACGCTCGACCCCACTAACACGGCCGTCTTTTCCAATGTCTGGAATGTGGCGGCGGACGGCGTGCCGGCCGGCGACGTCTGGGCCGCCTGGGCGAACAAGGGCAAGGATTTGCGGATCATCCGGATGGACCTGCGGAATCTCTTTAGCCGGGTGGTGCTGGAGAACTTGGATTTCTACAAGGCCGCGCCCTTCTCGGTGGAAACCACCAATACGCTGACCTCGGTGCCGGCCGGCGCGCGCCGGGAGTTGTGGCTGCTGAACAGCACGGTGTTCAATTTCCACTTCACCGACGGCACCATGCAGGGCCGCGAGTACATCGTGGAGGATGTCAGTTACACCTACGAGAACGGCCGGTGGGGCCGGTTTCTCTGGTATGGTCCCAACCGGCACAATGGCTGGTTCGGGGAGATGGTGGACAAATTCCTGGCGGCACCCAAGCCTGACTGGGACACGCGGCGCTTTGCTTCGCAGATGTGGACCATCGAGGCCATGTATGTCTTCCTTTGGAACTTCGGTCAGTGGTCCCTCGATAGTTTCCCCAGCGGCCCGCCTTGGCCGCATACCCCGGCCTACGAACTGGAGGCCGCCGGAGCGCAAAGCCTGATTAGTTGTTCGGGCGACCTGCTTCCTTGATGCCAACCTTTAACTCTAAATCCAATATGAATATGAACCAATTTCAAAACTCCGGCAGTGGTAGGGCGACGTTCCTGCGGAGCCTCCACATTTCGCGGCCAGCGCCGGCTCGGCAGGAGCCTCGCCCTACCGGCAATGGTGACGCTCCGTACACATTCTCTCTAGCGAGCCAGGCCGGGCGGCGAGCTTTCTCACTGATTGAAATGCTCGGGGTGCTGGTGGTCATCGTGATCCTGGCGCTGGCCATCCTCCCCGCGCTGATGAAACAGGCGGACATGACGGCCCGCGACGTGGAAGTCAAGAGCCAGCAGAGCATCGTCGGCGGCCTGCAAACCTGCGTCGTCAAGACGCGCATCATTCCCGGCGCCGACACTATCCCTCAAGCGGTGGCGGCGCAACTAGGCTGGCTGACGGCGGACGTGACCAGCAATGCCCGCGGCCAACCCCGCTACTTCATAGTGGATCCCGCACTGCGCGTCGGCACCAGCACCGGCACGCTGCCCTACGTGCAAAACACCAACGGTTCCATCCTGCCCGTCAACCCGCGACTAATGGTGATTTCCAGCATGGGGCAGCCCCTGCCCACCGCAGTCAGCAGCGGCCCCGCCACCAGTGCGGCGGTGTTTGAGCAGATCTGGAACAGTGCCGACAAGGTGGCGCCCACCGGCTGGACCAGCGGCGGCGTCTGGGAGGACATCGTGATCCAGCGGCTGAATCTCGGCTTGCTCTTCACGCAAGTTATCTTGAACAACAGTCCCGCCTCGCTCACCCCGACCAACAAGCTGGGGCGCTACTCTCTGGATAACACTAACAACCACGTCTTCCTGCCCAGCGTCCCTTTTAGCGCCTACTTCCTCAAGGGCACCGCCTTGGGTTTGCACAGTTCCGCCGGCGCTTTGCAGGTCTTGCAGGTGCTTCAGGACTGCCCCCAACTCACCAACGGCGCTCCGTATTTCATCAGCCCCTCCTACGTCTATGAGCAGGGCCTCTGGCGGGGGAAGCTCTTCATGGCGCCGAACAGCGGGCTGGTCCGTTGCGGGTCCGACCTCCAGGCCGCGTACGAAGTATTTATGTCTGGACCGCCCAACGTTTACAAGGTAGGTTCCGTCACGCAAAACACGCTCACCTGGAGCATGTATCTATTTATGAGTAATTACGTCAATTGGGCCAGTGCCGACTTCCCCGCCGGGGCGCTCGCCACGGCGGTTACCGACTCCCAAGAGGCGATGGCGGCGGAGTTGGGGGTGTACAGCGACAAGAAGGCGCAGGTCGGGCCTTAAACCGAGTGGCTTCCCCACCCCATGCTCCAGATCGCCCACGTTGAAAAGCCCCGCACGGCGGCCGTCGCGACGAATGTGACGGCGCTGAGCGTGAGTTGGTTGAACGGCCAGTTCAAGGCGGTGGCGGTGGTGCGGGGCATGATCGAAGGCACTTGGGAGCATCCCGGCGAGATCGAGGGCGCCCAGCATTTTGAAGAGCTGGTTCGGGAGGCGGTGAAACAGACCAATTACCGCGGCACCACGATTTCCTTGGTGCTGGCGCATCCGCGCCTGACGCAGCAACTGGTGGAGACGCCGCCGTTGCGCGGGCAGATGCTGGCCAAGTTTGTCGCCCGCCAGGCCCAGCAACAGAAGATGTTCGAGGGCGCCGCCGCCGCGGCCCACCAGCCGGCCGTCTCGGGCCGGGAATCCCAGCGCGTCCTGCTGCACCTCTTTCCCAAGCCGTTGCTGGATCAGCTCGTGCAGGCGGCCCAACGCAACGACCTGTTCCTGACCTCGGTGCTGCCCTCCACGGCGGTGCTGCAAAGCCAGTTGGAGCAGTTGCCGATGGAGAAGAACGAGATCGCGCTGCTGGCTGCCGACACCGGCGGCTCCACCACGGTCATCATCGGCCGCAACGATGGCCAGGTGCTCCTGGCCCGCACGCTGGCCAGCAGTTGGAACACCGAGTCGGCGCGGCTGGCGGTGGACTTGAGCCGCACCATCCTCTTCGTCAACCAACAGTATGGCGTGGCGGTGGACAAGGGCGTCTGGCTCTTCGGCCACGGCACCAAGGAACACTTCCCGGAGTTACAGCGCCACAGCCAGGTGCCGGTCAAACTTAGTCCGGTGGAATACACCCCGTTCTATTGGGCCACCGAGGCGCTCAAACTCAAGCTGGGGCCGATGACGCCTAACTTCGTCAGCCTCGAACTGCAACAGGCGCCCCAGCGCAAGACGCTGCTGAAAGTGACCGCCGCCATCACCGCGCTGGTGGTCGTGCTCTGCCTGCTTGGCTCGACCTGGTGTTACTTCCAAGTGCGCACCGCGCGGAGCCGGCTCACTAGCTTGGTGGCCCAGACCACGCTGCTGCAAAACCGGCACAAGGAACTGCAAACCTTGAACGCGGAAATAGCGCGCAAACACGACGTGGTCCAGCGGGTCATTGATAACCGCGCCCCGCCGGTGCCGGGCTGGTTCCTGGGCTACCTTAGCGAGGCCGTGCCGGCGGACTTGGTGGTAACTAACCTGCACCTCAAACGCGAGCGAGAGTTGTGGCAGTTCCAGTTAGGCGGCGTGCTCCAGCCGACCGGGCGGCCGCCCGGCCCCGCCACCTTGTCCAATGCCGTCGCGGTGTTATCATCGCGTCTGGCCACCGGGCCGTTCCACTGTAAGATCATGACTGCTGGCGAGACGAACCAGACCGCCGCCGCCAAGCCCCCGACGGTGGCCACCTGGGCGGCCCGTCTTTCCTCGACGCCCCAGAGTGAGCCGGTGGCCGAAAGCCACTTCAGTCTGGAAGGAGTGATGCGATGACGCCGCCCCCAGCCACTGAGTCCGCCGCTCCCGAACGCAAGGGCGCGCTCATCCAAAGCACGGGTTGGGACTACCGGGAGATCGCCCTGCGGGTCGCGCTGGTGGTGTTGAATCTTGGCTCCATCGGGCTGGTGTGGTGGAGTTTCCAGAAGCAGTTACTGCCGCTGCAAAAGCAGGTGCGGGATACTAACACCACTGTCACCCGGCTGATTTCCGAAGTGGACCGCATGGACAGCGCCTGGTCGCAGGGCGACATTGCGCAGGTCCGCGGCAAATTCGGCGAGGCCCGCTCCTGGATGTTTGTCGGCCGGCCAGCGGTCGAGGCCTGGCTGGGCGGCCTGAAAGACCAGGTCATCCCGCTGGCGTTGGACGTGGAGTTTGATTTCGGTAAGACTGACCCTGCCGAGCTGGCGGCCACCACCACCAACGCGCCCCCGGCCATCAGTCCCACGACGGTCGCGCTCAAGGTCCGCCCGGCGGCCGGCATTGAAGCGGTGGCTTCCTCTTTTCAGCGCACCTTGCAGTTAAGCCAGCGGCTAACCGCCCAGGAGAAACGGGTGGACTTAGTCGAGTTGACGGCCGCTGGCGGCGCTAACTCGGTCGCCAACGCCGTCCTTGTCCTCCAGCTCTGGACCGGCGAAGAAAGCGATTTGCAATGAACCGGCTGCGCGATCCTAAAGTGCTCATCGGCCTGGGCGTGCTGGTCGTCGCCCTGGCGGGTATCGCCTACTGGCTCTACTTCGGGCGGCCGGTTCGCAAGTCCCGATCGCCGGCCGCCGCGGGCAACAAGGCCGCCGGCCCTGCGGCCGGTCTTACGCGGTCGCCGACTAACGCGATCCGGCCCGACGCGGCCATTGATCTCGACTATGTCCAAACTAACCTGGCCCGCTGGCTGGAGGCACCGCAGCGCGACCCGTTTCAGTTGTCCGAGCCGGTCGTGACTACGGCGGCGGCACCCACTTATTCACCCGTCAACCAACTCAAGCTCAACGCCGTCTGGCGGCAATCGGGCGGCAGCGCCGCGGTCATCAACGGCCGCATCGTGGAGCAAGGCGGCACTATTGAAGGCTTGACCCTGGAGCGCATCGAAGCGGACCGGGTCTGGCTTAAAGGCCCCGAGAAGATCGAGTCGCTGGCCTTTGGCCAGGTCCCACTCCCGCCGCCGCCTCCGCCGCAGCCCTTGACCAAGAAGCTGAAGGGTATGTTCGGTTCCGAAGTCACGCCTGCCCCCAAACCTCGCCTATGAATTTGAAAACGATTTTAACTCGGCGGTATTTGCCTGACTCGGAGGCCGACGAACTAACCCGGCTCGCGGCGGAGGGAATCAGCAACCTGGCCTGGGACTTCCCCGCCGATTCGGAGACGATCATAGATGGGAAAGGTAGTCCGGCCAATGTGCTGCCGACATCTTGCCGGCCGGCCCAGCGCGTAGGACAGGCGTCGCGCCTGTCGCCATCTTCAATCTTATCCCTTAGAGCCTGTTTGAAAATGCCGACCGTGGTAGGGCGAGGCTCCTGCCGAGCCTTGCAGAACCAGCGCCCGGCTGCGGCG
>CAINDV010000248.1 GCA_903847485.1 uncultured Verrucomicrobiota bacterium | reverse complement strand
CGCAATCCACCGAACAGAAAGCGGTGGTCTGTGGTGGCCGAGACCAGCATGACCTCCAGCGACTCCGGTGTCGTCAGCAGACAATCCGGGAGGTCCTTGATGATTTTGCGGCGGGCAGTCTGGCTGACGTCGCCGTGCCAACGCTCGCATCGCCTGCCGGCCCACTGGCAATACCGCTCCAGTCGCGTGTGCAAGTTGTTGAGCAGCGCCTTGAGCGGGCACAGATACAGGATGCTCAATCCGCCCCAGTTCCCCGCCAGCATTTGGGACAGAACTGGGAAATACGCTGCCTCGGTCTTGCCGCCGGCTGTTGGGGCGAGCAGCAGCACATGGCGGCCCTCCAAAACGGGGGCAATGCTGGCCTCCTGGAGCGGGCGGAGTTCCCGCCAGCCAAGCGAGTTGACAACGTGGTGCTGCAGAGCTGGATGGAGACGTTCAAAGGCACTCACAGCTTGAGGTCAATATCATCCACGGACACACCCGCCTGCGCATTGCGCTCAATCTCGGTCAACTCGGATTCGGCCAGCTTCAGGGCGAAATCCCGTTCCGGATCGAAATCGGGGAACTGATCGATGCGGTCCAGCAGCTCCCCGACGAATTTCTTCAGGAAAATCCGGGGGGCCACTCCCACTCTTCCGCCCAGCTTGCCGGAAACGGCCCGGGCGAGTCGCTGAATGAGATCCGCCGTCATCACGGCACGAATCCGGTCCGGGCTGGCCGCGCCGTCCGCAAAAATGTCGCGCACCTTGAGTCCCACGGAAACCAACGCCTCAAAGTCAAACGGCTTTAGCCTGAGCTGGACCGCCCGAGGATTATCGAAGCGGTAGTCACCCCCGAAATCGACATGCAATCGCTGGCTCAGTGGAGGTAACCGCTGCACACCCTGCGGGCTGTCAAAGAAGCTCGGGGTTCCAGTGATCAACAGATAAAGCCCCGGGAAGCGATTGGAATCCACCTCGTCGATCAGTTGGCGCAGCGCGTTGAGCGCCTTCTCGCGGACATCGCCGCGCACACGTTGCAGCGTCTCGACCTCATCCAACACCACCAGCAATCCCGGGCGACCCGAATCCCGCAGCACCGCCAGCAACCCTTGGAGAAAACCCAGAGCAGCGAAATGGTCCACCTCGCCCTTAATTGCTGCCGCCCGTTTAACCTCGGCACCCACATTCGGCTGCCCACATAGCCACGCCAACAAGCCATCGGCCACAGCAGTCTGCTGGGTCGCGACGGCCTGGCGGTATCCGCGGAGTGCAATGGAGAACGCGGGAGCCGTTCGACTGATACTGGTGAGCCGTTTTTCCAGCAGTTCATTCGTGCGAGCGAGGAGCGCGTCCGAATCCGATGCGGCCACTTTGCCTTCCGCGAGGACGTCCTCCTCCAACACGTAAAACCAACTGTCAATGAGGCTGCGGGCTGCCCCTTGCTCGCAGTCACTGGTGCTGAGCCGCTCCATCAACCGGCGATACACGGTTTCCAGTTTATGAAGCGGGGTCTCGGTTTCCGAAATCTGAACTTCGGCGGTGGCGAATCCCTTTCGCTGGGCACGGTCCTGAAGCCAGCGGGCCAGGAACGTTTTTCCACAACCGTAGTCGCCACGAATCGCCTTGAAGACTCCCCCTCCAGCCGCAACCTTTTCCAACTCCTCATCCAGCGCCGGGTGAAATGCTTCCATCCCTACCGCGAAATGTTCCAGGCCGCGACGCGGCACGGTGCCCCGGCGCAAGGCGTCAAGAATCTCGGCTCGTCGCTGTGGACTTGGGTGGTTTGAGTTCATTCCAACTCGAATTGCTTCGCCAATAGCGGTCGGTTGAGGCGCACGGTTTCGCCGTCCTCGTCCAAGGTCAAAACGGGATAGCCATCAATGTTGAGGATTCGCCGCAGGACTGCCAGAACGCCGTTGATTCGAAGACCGGGGATCTGAACTCGTTGCGACAGCGCGTTCTTCAAGATCACCCCGCCTCGTTCATCCAACGCCATCAGGATCAGCCGCACCTGGTCGTGCTGCGGAACGGTCCGGCCGGCAAGCTCACATTGTCTGCTGAACAACTCACACTTCAGAAGCCGATCAATCCAGGTCACGACCGCCGGCGCCTCTGGTTTCTTGGCGGCGGCAAACAGCGGAAGTTCTTCCACGCTCCTCGTTTTGCCCTTTGCGGGAGCCTGGGCTTCGGGCGTGACTGGTTTCACTGCTTCCGCAAGCGGTTTAAGTTTGGCCTGCCCGGTCCACCAAGCAGGTGCGTCAGGCGTGACAGGCAACCATGCCCCGAGTTCAAATGTGTCCGCGGCCAGAACTGCCAGCGGAACGATTACCTCCTGGGACGTCACGCCACCGTGGTAACCGTTCTTCCGTGAGGTGTAGTAAACCTTCTCGCTGCAGGGAGCGACAAAGCGGCCTCCCAGCGTGGTCCCCACCCGATATCCTTTGATGAGCACCTCGTCGGCCTCCGGTGGTTGATCGGCGCTGCGGTAGCGGTCTCCCGCGCCTTCACTACGCCGGAACACACTCCGGTAATCCAGCACGTGGCCGTGATCGCTTGTCAGGATGACCCATCGTCCCGCCTGCTTGGCGGCAGCCAACAACTGTTCCAGCAGAGGCAACCGCGACAGGTCCCACGCCACGAAGAGCTGATCCCCGCTGTGGAGGTGATCGTCCACGGCATTGACGACAGCCCCGACGACTCGCCGCGCGGACGCAATCTCGTTGAGAATCTCATTGGACAACCCCAGCCGGTCTCCTTTGGTGAGCTGCCCCTTCAAGAACAGCAGCGGCGGCTGGTTTCTTGCCGACGCCTCGACCAATGCCTCGTTCTTCCGGAAGCTGGCGACTTCATCCTGAGGAGAATCAAGCATGCCGGACAACAGGCAAAGACGAGAGCGCTCCGTGGTGGTTGGCAGCCCAGCAATCACAGGACGCTCCCCCTCCTGGTCCAACATCCTTACCGGTTGCCAGCCACGGTGGGTCACGTTGCCCATCAGTTCGCGGAAGACCGAGTAGCTCATGCCGTCCACGACAACCATCAGAACGGGGTGCTCCTTTGCCAGTGGGGCGACAACTTCCTTCAAGACGTTCTCGATGAGGATGACCCCATGCTGGTCAGGCAGGACTGCGTGCTCGGCGGCGAGTCGGCCGAAGTTCAGATTCTGCTCCTCCCGTCGGCCAGTCGCGATCTCCAGGAGTCGGGTATAGGCGGTCGAAAGCTCCTCCAGGCTTTCACCAAAGCTGAGGTGGTAACGCGCCCAGTCCACATAACTCCCATGGCGCATGAACTGCCCGATGGCGCGTCGAAACTCCATCTCGGACGCGGAGGGCTCTTTCAACCAGCGCACCAGCCGAAGCGACATCTCCACCTTTTGTATCCGTTCCGGGATCCGTCTGGCTTCGTAGTGTGCCGCCACTGTCGCTGCCTGATCTGCGAGGTTCTGGAGCCCGTCCGCTCCCGGGCTGTCAACAGCTTTGAGCAGCAACCCGGCATACTGCTTCAGACGCACCTCAAACCCGGCCGGAGAGTAGTCGCTCAGGTGACAAAACGAGTCTGCGTTCACCTGGCCCAGCAGCCAATCGCTGCGCTCGCGAATGGATTGCGCCTTGGCAGCGCCGTCCGTGCCCTCGATTTTCTCGATGTATTCCACCGAGGCAAGTTTCCACGTGTGGATGGCGGCGGGCGGGATTGGTTTGTTCGCCGTGAATCGCTCCAAACGGACTGCCGCATCGCGAAGTGCCGCAGGCGGTTCACCCTTCTCATTCCCCACGACCCAGAATGAAAGCCCGAGCGCGGGCACCTCGGCCCCATGGCCGGCGAGGATGCAGTCGAGGATGGCTTCGCCGGCCGGTCCAGCGCTTTGCCGGATCCAATCGCGAAGTCCCGCCAGCAATTCCGAACGCTGGCTGGACAGCAATTCCTTTAGGCCGGCCGTCCGGCTCCAATCCATCAGATCCATCAGGTCAGGCCGGCTTCGCCCAAGTTTGAGCCGCGTCCTGAGAATCAATCCCCAGGCGGTTTCCAAATCAAGAAATCCACTGGGGACGGGCGGCACGCCCTCGGCGGGGACAGACTCCAGCAGGGCTTCGGCGAACCACCGATGGGCCACAATGAACGGGTCCAATCCCTTGGTGACGAACAAATCCTTCAGACTCTCCTTGGCGCTCAGCGGGACCAATGAGCCTTTGCAGAAGCGCCCCAGCACATCATCGCCCAAATCGTTCAGACGCAGGTCCGTCAGGATCACCAGCCGTGTGCCCTCGCGTTCGGCGTTCAGGAGATGCTCACGCACTTCCAACCCGGACGCTCCCTGCCTGACTTGGTATTCGTCTCCGTCCACCACAACCGCGCCTGGCCCCTGCCAGACTCCGCCGCTTTGCAGCCCAACATACTGAGGCCGCTCGCCACGCTTGTCGCGGAGCCGACGGATGACTCCTTGAACTTGCTGAGGGGTTGGGGCCAGAGAGGGCATGCTCAGTTGTTGTGGGTCGGTTTGACGTTAATCTTCAACTTGGCCCCGAAGAGGATCATCTCCCCGGTCTTCAGATCGATCTTGCAGCCTGGATCGGCGTGGATCAGTGCATGCACCGTCGCTGACACAACGATCATGTTACTCTTCTCGTCCGGGCCGCCTTTGGCCAGGGGCTGAACATGATGCACCTCCAGCGCTTCCAGAATGAGCTCCGGTGGCAGATCAGCGGGCAGACTGTCACCTTCAACCTGGCTGTGCCGGTAGAGTTTCTTGAGTTCCTCGACCAGACGCCGGTTCCGCTCATAGCCTTCCTTGTTGTTGGCGTAGTGGGCCGCTACTTCGGAATCGTCGCTGCTCAGCACCGCGAGTTGGGAAGCAACGATGCTGCGCACTTTCGCAGGTTGACCTGGCACCGGGATGGGTGGGGCTGGCGGTGTTGGTGGTGTCGGCGGTTGCGGTCCCGGCCCGGGCACAGGCGGCTGAGGCCCCGGGGTGGGCGGGGCTGCGGCGAGGAGATCGATGGCGCGATTCTCGGCGCTGGTGATCGCATCCCGGATGGCGGTGACGTATTCGTCCT
>CAINDV010000247.1 GCA_903847485.1 uncultured Verrucomicrobiota bacterium | reverse complement strand
TTGCTGGCGCGCTGGTGTTCCGCGACGATGCCAGCTTCCTCGTCGGGGCTGAGGCGGGCGGCGGAGATTTCGCGGGTCTGATGGCGGAGCAGGTCAAGCTGCTGGGCGTAAGTCTTTTCGTCCACGATGAGCGCGGCCTTCTCGGCTTCGAGCGCGGCGCGGCGGCGGACAAGTTGGGTGAAGGCTTCGCGCTGCGGTTCCAGGCGCCCGAAGGCGTCGAGGATCGCAAGCTGGCGGGCGGGGTGAAGGAGCGATTGGTGATCGTGCGGGCCGTGGATGTCCACGAGCCATTCGCCGACGGCGGCGAGTTGGGCTAGCGTGGCGGGGGAGCCGTTGATGAACTGGCGGTTCGCGCCCGCGGCGGTGAAGGTGCGCTTGAGCAGGAGGCGGTCTTCCTCGCACGGTTCCAGGCCGTTGGCGTCGAGGAAGCTGGCCAGGGGCCCAGCGTCGAAGGTCGAAGGTCGAGTGTCGAGGGCTGACTTCACCGCGAAGACGGCTTCCACGGTGCAACTTTCGCAGCCGGCGCGGATGAGCGTGCGGGCGGCGCGCTCGCCGAGCACGAGGCCCAGCGCGCCGATGAGGATGGACTTGCCGGCGCCGGTTTCGCCGGTGATGGCGTTGTAGCCGGGTTGGAGGTCCAACGTCAGGTCTTCCACCAAGGCGAGGTTTTTAATGCGCAGTGTCGTCAACATGGCTACTGTGTATGGCGTCCATTTGAACGGTTGGACGGCCAATGGGCAAAAGAAAAATGGCGCGACGAGCGCGAAGCCCGAAGCCCGAAATCCGAAATACGAATGAAATCCGAAATCCGAAATCCGAATTGCGGCCGGCTGGCGAGAGCTTCCAGGCGAAGCCACCGGCGCTGGTCGAGCTTCGCTGTGGCTAGTCAGTCGGGCGGATTGCTCTTAACGCAAAGACGCAACTGGAAGACCGAGCCGAGTAAACCGCAGAGACGTGAAGAACGCAGAGAAGACATTCCTTCCGCGAGTCTCTGCGTTCTTCGCGTCTCTGCGGTTTACTCGGCTTTACCTTTTGGTTGCGGCTCTGCCGCGCTGCGCCTTTGCGGTGGAACTCCATTGAGTGGTTACGGCCTAACCGGAAGCCGTCTTTCGGCCAAGTTCTCGCGGCACCGCTGGCACGCGGTGCGGTGTTTTTCGGATTTCGGATTTCGGACTTCCTTCGGACCTCGGATTTCGGATTTCGGATTTTCGGCCCCGACCCCTGGCATCATAGGAAGCTGAAACCACGCGCCATCATGTCCTTCACCTTTCTCTTCCTGGGCAGCGGCACTTCGCAAGGCGTGCCGCTCATCGGCAAGGATTATCCATCGGCGTTCCTGGCGAACCCGAAGAACCATCGCACCCGGCCTTCGATCTACGTGGCCACGGACGCGGTGAAGTTGGTGGTGGACACGACGCCGGAGTTTCGCATCCAGTGCCTGCGCGAGAATCTCCGCTGGCTGGACGCGGTGATCTTCACGCACCGGCACGCGGACCACATCATGGGCTTGGACGACTGCCGGCGCTTCTGCGACTTGCGCGGCGGACGCGGGCTGCCGATTTACGCGAACCAGGAGACGATGGACGCGCTGCGCCGGGTGTTCAGCTACGCCTTCCACGACGGCCCCTGGCCGAAGGGCTACTTCATCCCGGAGCCGCATGTGGTGGACGGGCCGTTCGAGCTGGGAGATTTGCGCATCACGCCGCTAGAATTGCCGCACGGCGCGGCGCTGACCAACGGCTACCTGTTCGAGCAGGCCGGAAGAAAACGGCTGGCATATTTGAGTGATTGCAAGGAAGTGCCGGTCAAAGTGATGGAGCAGTTGCCGGGCGTGGAAGTCGCCGTGCTCGACGCGCTTCGGCCGAAGCCACATCCGACGCACATGTGCCTGGACGAAGCGTTGACGGCGGCGCGGCGGATCGGCGCGGCGCGGACGTTCTTCACGCACTTGACGCATGATTACGACCACGACGTGGCCCAAGCCGAATTGCCAGACGGTGTGCAACTGGCCTATGATGGTTTGAAAGTAACTTTGAATGACTAACTTTTATCGAACGACAATGTGGGCACCCGATTGCCGGTGCGGCTGGGTGGTCCTTGCGCTGGCGGGCCTGATCTTTGGCACCGCCACTTCCGCCCTGGCCGGCAATCCGGGCGACGAAGTGGTCGTAGTTTACAACAAGCGGATGACCGGCTCTAAATCTGTCGCCGAACACTATGCGGAGCGGCGGCAGGTGCCAAAGGGACAGGTCGTCGGGCTGGATGTGCCCACGGAGGAAACGATTTCGCGGGGCACTTACCAGACGGAAATTCACGAGGCCTTGGCCCAACTCTTTGAAAAAAAGGGCTTTTGGAAAATGGGTCCGGTCAAAACCACCAGCGCCACCAACGAGCAGCCGGCCCGCACGGTCGAGGGCGTGGTCAGCTCCAAGGTCCGTTACTTGGTACTGTGCTATGGGATGCCGCTGCGAATTCTGTCGGAAACGAACATCGTGGAAGCTGGCGTCGAAACCATGCGCCCGGAAATGCGCCGCAGCGAAGCCGCTGTGGACAGCGAACTGGCGCTGCTCCCCTGGCCGAAAAAGCTCATGCGTTTCTTCGGCCCCGCCAACAATCCCATTTACACCACCACCAACGCCGCGCTGATCCATCCGACCAACGGCGTGCTCATGGTGTCGCGCCTGGACGGGCTTTCCGTCGGGATCGCCCGTGGCTTGGTGGACAAGGCGCTGCAGGCCGAGACGGACGGGCTGTGGGGCCGGGCCTACTTTGACCTGCGCGGCATCACCAACGGCGGTTACGCGCTGGGCGACCGCTGGATCGGCATCGCCGCCGAGGCCGCCACTTTCGCTGGTTTCGAGACGGTGGTGGACACCGCTCCCGAAGTTTTGCCCATGTCGTTTCCGCTGAGCCAGGTGGCTTTCTACGCTGGCTGGTACACCGAGAATGTCGCCGGGCCGTTTGTTTTGAACCAGGTGGAGTTCATGCCCGGCGCATTTGCCTACCACCTGCATTCGTACAGCGCTCATACCCTACGTTCCAAGACTGCCGGTTGGACGGGACCGCTGATCGCCAAAGGCGCCACCGCGTCCATGGGCAGCGTTTGGGAGCCTTACATCGGCGGCACGCCGGACGTGGGGACGTTCATGAGCCGCTGGCTGTTGCTCGGTTTCACTTTCGGTGAAGCCGCCTACGCCGGCCAGGCCAGCCTGTCCTGGATGACCACGGTGGTGGGTGATCCGCTCTACCGGCCCTCCGGCCAGGATATGCAGAAACTGCACGAAGCCTTGGTGCAGCGCGGCAGTCCGTTGACCCAATGGTCCTATCTCCGGGTGCTCAACTTCAACCGCCTCCGCGGCTTTTCGCCGGCGCAGACCTCCGACCTGCTGGAACAAATCCCGGCAACCAAGACCAGCCCCGTGCTCCTCGAAAAGCTCGGCGACCTCTTCCAAGCCCAAGGCAAGCCGTCTTCCGCCGCCCACGCCTGGACCCGGGCCTTGAAACAGAATCCATCACTCCAGCAGCGCATCCGCATCATACTTAACCTTGCGTCCGCACTGCTGGTCGCCGGTCGCGACGCCGACGCCCTGCAAACCTACCGCGAGTTCCTCACCAGCTTCCCGGATTACCGCGACCGCCTCACCGTGCTGCGCGCCGCCTTGCCGCTGGCGCGGAAGCTCCAGCCAGGTTTGGTGGAAAGCTACCAACAGGAGCTGAACCGATTGGCCCCCGCCGCTCCCCCGCCCGCCCCGCCCGCCACCAATCAGCTCGGAGCCAGCCCGTAGCGCCGCGCCGGGCTTGCCATCGGTTCGTGTGATGACTAGCCTGCTGCCGCTATGGAAAAAGTCGTCATCATGGGTTCGGGCTGCGCCGGGTTGACCGCCGCCCTTTACACCGCCCGCGCCAACCTCAACCCGCTCGTCCTCACCGGCACCCAACCGGGCGGACTGCTCACCACCACCAGCACCGTGGAGAACTTCCCCGGATTCCCGGACGGCATTGACGGTTACGAGTTGATGACGCGGATGCAAAAGCAGGCCGAGCGTTTCGGTGCCCGCGTCCAGTTCAGCACCGTCGAGGCCGTGGATCTGGCCCGCGCTCCGTTCGTTCTCACCGTGGACGGCGAGCGCGTGGAAACCCAGACCATGATCATCGCCAGCGGTGCCGGCCACCGGCATCTGGGCATTGAGAGTGAAGCGAAACTCGAAACCAAAGGCGTCACCTACTGCGCCACCTGCGACGGTGCCCTGCCCCTCTTCCGCAACCAACCCCTCGTCGTCGTGGGCGGCGGCGATTCGGCGGCCGAAGAGGCGCTCTACCTCACGCGCTTCGGCTCCGCCGTGCATCTCATCCACCGGCGTGACACGTTGCGGGCGTCCAAAATCATGGCCGACCGCGTTCTCGCCCACCCGAAGCTCAAACCGATCTGGGACGCCGCCGTCATCGAAGTGCTCGACGTGAGCCAGGACAAAGTCACGGGAGTGCGGGTCAAGAATTTGAAAACCCAGGCCGAAAGCGTGGTGGCTTGCGCTGGCGTCTTCATCGCCATCGGTCATGTGCCCAACACCGCCCTGTTCAAGGGCGTCATCACCATGGACGAGGCGGGCTACATCCTTCCGCAACAGGGCGCGGCTACGAACATCCCCGGCGTATTTGTCGCTGGTGATTGCGCCGACCGCGTTCACCGTCAGGCCATCACCGCCGCTGGCATGGGCTGCGCGGCGGCCATCGAGACCGAGCGTTACCTCGCCGGCTTGAACGTCTGAGCACCGATCATTTTGCCCACCTTACATCCTATGAAATCCGCCTACGAACTCGCCATGGAGCGGCTGACCAAGACCGCCCCCGCCGTCAAACTCACCCCCGCACAGAAGAGGGAAATCGCCGAACTGGAAACCCGGTGCAAGGCGAGGATCGCCGAGCGGGAAATTGCAGCGCAACCGCAGCTTGCCGCGGCGCGCGCTGCCGGCAACGAAGACAAGGCCGCCGAATTGGAGAAGCAACTCGCCACAGACCGGCGCAAGGCGCAGGAGGAGTTGGAGTCCAAGAAGTCGAAGGTGCGCGGCGAAGCCGCGTAGCCGCAACCGTTTTGGCACGGCGCGTGGCTTTCTCAGCCGCAGCCGCCAGGAATGCCGGTCGAGAACAACTCACCCGCCGAGTGACCGAGGTCACCGGCGGGTGAGACGGAAGCTCGAACCAGAAGGCGTCTGTGCCTCAGCGGTTCTGAGTCGGTTGGGGGCTGCGTCAGCCACCAACCGACCGCAGAGGCACGGCTCAGGCGAGCTTCCACGGTGTCCGATACGGACGCGTGAGCAGCTTGCTGGCTTCTGCGTCGTCGAGGATGACTTCCTTCGCCGCATCCCAATTGATCTTCCGGCCGACGAGCATAGAGATAAGCCCCAGGTGCCCAGGAATGGCGGAGTGATGGGCCACTTCCACCGGCGAAACGGTGGGTTGGCGTGACTTCACCGCATCGAGGAAGTCCCGGTAGTGATTCTTGGTCTTGATGAGCTTCACTTTGCGCTGGTCCTCCGGCAAGTTGCGCGTGTCGCCCCAGGTGGCGTTGGAGGACTCGAAGGCATTGCCGCGATCCACCCAGACCCAGCGGCCGTCGGTGCCGATCCACTTGGTGCCGCCGCGAATGTCGCCGTGGCCACCCGCGATGATGAACTCGATATCGTTCGGATACTTGCAGGTGACGCGGTACTTGGTGCAAGTGTTCCAGATGGCATCTTTGGGCGGGAATTCGCCCTGGCCCTCAACCTCGGAAGGCCCGATCTTGTCGTCGTTCCCCAGCCCCCAGTGCGCGATGTCACAGTGATGACCGATCCAATCGAGCAACTGGCCACCGCCGGTGTTGTAGTTCCAGCGCCAGTTCATGAAAACACGGGCGTGGATGTACGGCTCTTTTCGCGACGGTCCTAGCCAGAACTCGTAATCCAAATCCTCCGGGGGCGCGGAAACGGCGGCGTCCCAAGCTGCGGTCCCGGGGACAACCTTCGCGAGATCGTTGGGTGCGCCAGGGATTTTGGCGAGTTTCTCCTGCAGCGGCCCGGCGGTGCCGGCGAAATCGTTGTGCCCGTCCGGCAGGCCGACTTCCACACGCTTCACCTTGCCGATGAGTCCGTTGCGGACAATTTCCGCGCCATAGTGGAAGTTCCTTTCCGACCGCTGCCAGGAACCAGTCTGCCACATGCGCTTGTTACGCTGCACGGCTTTCACCATGGCCTGCTGCTCGGCGATAGTCCGGGCCAGCGGCTTCTCGCCGTAAATGTCCTTCTTGTTGTTGGCGGCCTCGACGGCAACCAGCGCATGCCAGTGGTCGGGCACCGCCAGCATTACGGCGTCAATGTCGGTGCGTGCCATCATCTCGCGGAAATCGTGATAGGCCTTGCAGTCCTTGTTCTTGTAATGGCCGTTGACCGAATTGACTGCGGATTGCAGGTTGTGCTTGTTCAGATCGCAAGCGGCTACCACTTGGCAGTCAGCCTCGTTCATGAAGTTACCGGTGTTCCCCGGCCCTTGCATGCCCCAACCGACCACGCCCATGATGATGCGATTGGAGGGCGCAGTGCGGCCATTTTGGCCGAAGGCGCTGGCGGGAATGATGGTGGGCGCGACCAGGGCGAACCCGGTGGCGGCGAGAAAACGACGGCGGCTAAGGCCGCCACTAAGTGGTGATGTGTTCATAGAATTTCAGGGAAGCTGGCGACAACATCGGCGTTCGACAAGAACAAAAATGCCGTGCTGGTCCCGAAATCAAAAGACCTCCTTCGCCCAACCCACCAGCCCGCCGCGACAGACCGCCCTACTACGCCTCTGCGGGCACGAATTGCTCCAGCCAGCGCCGCGCGGCAACCTCCCCCGCTTCCTCCAGTTGTCGTCCCGCCAGCGCGCCTTCCGACCCGGCTGGATGATCCCGTAGCACCGGGTCATGCCGGCCTTCCAGATTTAGGTCTGAATCGTAGCCAGCCCGGAGTAACTCGTGGACGATCTGCGCCCAGTCCGATTGCCCGAAGCCCGGCCAGCGATGCTCCGCCACGCCCGGATGACAAAGGCCCCAGGCTTCGATCAACGCCCGGTTGATGAAGGCATCCTTGGCGTGGACATGAAACACCCGCGCGCCAAACCGCCGCAGATTCGCCACCGGGTCAATGAACTGACAAACCAGGTGCGCCGCGTCCCACTCGATCCCGAGGTTCTCGCAGCGCGTTGCGTTGAAGAGGCGTTCCCACATCGCCGGCTGGGCCAGCATGTTATAGCCCATGACAGGCAGGTGAAACTGTCCTTGCGGACAATGCTCGAAGGCCAGGCGAACCCCATGATCGGCGGCGAAACGCGCCAGCGGCTCCCAGAACTCCAGCAGCCGGGGCAGATGCGCCTCGCTCACCGAATAGACCGGATTCCCTCCGCGCGGGTTGATCTCCGGATCGATCACCGCTCCGGGAAAACCCGACACCGTCCGCACGCCCAAGTGCGCAGCCACCTCAATGGCACGGGTGAACACGTCCCGGGCCGACTCGGTCTGCACGGGATCGAGAGGATTGCGATAAAGCGCGCCAATCGCAGATAGCCGAAGGCCACGGTCGCGTGCGGCGGCGGCGAACTGCCCGGCAAACGGCCGCCAATCGTGGTTCGGCGGCGCGGCTGGCGAGCGATCAAAGGCCATCCATTCCAGCGAACGAAACCCGCTTCTGGCCGCCGCATCGAGGCGAGCCAAGTCGGCATCCATGACTAATCCGATTCTCATGGCCCCAGACTACCGCACACACGCCGGCACGTCAGCAGATTTGCGGGGTAATTGTGCGGCCAGGCAAGGCCGTGAGGGACGAGAATCCAACCACGCCCCGCCGCCGCAACCAATCTCGAAAGCTCAGTGACGCAGGCGGAGCTGGCGGGTTGGATAGGCATTGATCCAATGACCGTCCGCTCCGCCTACTTTGCTAACGCCTTTCAATGAAAGCGTGCCGCCTCCCGCAGCGGAGGTGCGTTAACCTAAGTGGTGCTTCAACAACAAAAAGGCGGCGCTTTGTGCGCCGCCTTTGCGAAACCGAAGAAGGGATCGATCCGGCTAGTTCCGACGGATGCGGTAAAACTGCGCGGCACCCGAGGCGGGGACGGTGGCTTGGTACTTGCCCAGGCCCAAGGTGGTGATCGTCGTACCAACGGCCGGACCGGAATAGGGGCCGTCGACGACGCCCGCGTTCCAAAGCTCAAAGGGCCCGCCCACATTGGCGTCGAATTTGATTGTGACCCCCCCCCCAACCTGGACGATGGAAGTAATGCTGATCGCCGGGACTTCCGCCACGCCCATGACAGCGTTCCATGACTTGCCCACCACCAGATCGTCCAGCGCCATCGCGCCCATGCCCGAGCTCTGCCGCATGGCGTAGGCGACGACGTTGATGGCGTTGGAAAGAGTGTTGGTGCTGTCCGTGGCAGTGGCACTGGGGCTGGATTCCGAGATGGGGTCAACCCATATGGTGGACGTGCCAGTGGCCAGGACGAACCGGGTGACGACGGTATATGTGGTGCCCAAGTTGAGGTCGGCCAGGGTGTATTGGCCGTTGGTGGCAGTGGCGGCGGAGCCGTTGCCGATACCAAGGCGGAATTGGCCGAGGGGCGTGTTGTTCGTGCTGGCCCAAACGCGGGCACCATAGCCGGTAGCCGCGCCGGTGTTGGTGTCCATGTAGTGGGCGAAGTAGTTGCCGTTGGGCAGGGCGCTGAAGTTGACGGTGAACTTGCTGTAAAGGGTCACGCCGCTGTTGGTCATGTAAGGCGCTCCGATGAGCCGGGTGTCCACGTCCTCAGTCTTGGCAAAGGTCAGAATAGCCTGATTGTTGAGCACACCCAAGTCGTTCAACGTGCCGGAGTGGCTGGCCCAGAAGTTGGCCGAGCCAGACACCAGCGGCGTGCTCAGACCGTATTTGAAATTGTCGTTGAGGAGCACTGAGGTGGAAGGAACCACTTCCACCGGGAAGCTCACTTTGCCGATGAAAGAGTTCACATCCGTGACGGTGATGGTGATGACCGCCACGCCAGAGGCACCGGCCGTCGGGGTGACCACGACAGTATAGTTATTGCCCGAACTGGTAAGGCTGATGTTGCCGTCGGGCACCAGCGATTGGTCGCTGGAACTAGCCACCACTGAAGTAATGTCTGAGCCGACTTCGATGATGCTGAAGGTGGCTGGCTGCGTGGGTTCGCCCGACAGCGTGTAGGCCGTGGGCAGCGGCGTGAGGGCGAAGCCATTGACGGTCAGGGTGGCGGCGGGGTCGTTCGTCGCGGAACCTAGCCCGTTGGAAACCACCACGGTGTAATCGCCAGCGTTGGCATGAACGACTTTGGTGATCGCTAAGTTCGGAGTGCTAGTGCCGGAGTAGGTGCTGTCATTGGTCAGGGCGACTCCGTTGTGATACCAGCGATAAGTCTTCGGGGGTGTGCCAGCGGCAACCACCGAGAAGCCGGTACTCGTCCAAACATCGGCGGAGGTGGAGACGGGCGGCGTGGTGATAGTGGGGGCCGTCGGCGGGACGTAAACGCTAGTGAAATTCACCGTGAGGTCGTCAATCGCCATGCCGTGGTCGCTGCCGGAGTCATCTGGATCACTCCATCGAAGAAACAACTCTTGTCCCGGTTGGAGCGCCGAATCATCGGGCAGCTTGATATTCATGAACAACTGACGGTTGGTGGTGGCGTGGCCGTCAAGAGGTACTGCGGCAGTTGAACTGGCATAGGGGGTCTTGAAGTCCAAGGAAGTGAAGGCGACCCAAGGCATCGTCGTGTTTGTCAGCTCTGGAACCCCAATGGGTGAGGAGCTGACGATGTAGCTGAAAGCCAAGGTATGGACCGTCGCATTGCCACCCATTCGCCACTGCTCACCCGTAACGGACACGGTGACGTTGGTCATCAGATTGGCGGTGTCGTTTTGAAAACGAACGCCGTAATAGATGGTTTTCGGAGTGCCCGAAGCAAGTGAGCCGAGGGCTCGGTTGGTCAGAGCGCTGACGCCATTGGTGCCAAAGCTGTAAATCGCACCGGAGTTGGCAGTGCCCGCCCCGACAGCGTAAGTCGTCCAAACTGGCCCGTTAAGCTGCCTTGCGGCGTACCAGCCCGGCAGGGTGACGCTGTCAGACCAAGCGGCTGACGTCCCGATGGAAGCCAGCGAGTTGAAGTCTTGGGTATAGGTGGTGCCGTTGGTGCTTAGGAGCACTTGGGCGGTGCCGGGCCGGGCGATCAGCGCGGCCAAGGCGGCGGTGTATAGGATGGTTTTTGTCATAGAATGCGGAGGGTGTTGATTGTTAAGTTTAGGGATTAATAAAAGCGGTTCGGCTAGGCAGGCTGGCGAAGTCAATTCTGCGTGTCTGCGGTGGGATACCAATAAATCTTCCGTTCAATTTTCCACTCCTCGGAGGCCGAATTGGCCTCCGTCTGGGTGCGGAGGAAGTCGTTCGTGCGGACGGTGCGGGAGCTGCCGTCAAGCATGGCGAAGTTGCCTCGCCGGTCGTGGCGACCAATGGCATAATAGCCGGTTGTGCTGGCGATAGCGGCGTTAGGATTGGCGGGGTTGCCGTCCACTTCCGCCATGAAAACGGTGTCGGTGGGCTTGGTAACGGAGGAGATTCTGGTCTGCCGGACGCCGGCGGCTCGGGTGTCCTTGTTAATGCAGAGGCGGCTGTTTTCGCCGAGCATGAAGTAGGCGCGCATCAGGCTGGGGGTGACGGCGGGCTGGGCGGCGGCCGGGCAGGAGAAGATGCTCCGGCTGCCAGGCAGCGGGGGGGTGGGTGGGGTGGCGATGTAGAGGTCCACCAAGGTGAACTTGGAGCCGACGTAGGGGCTGACGGAGTTGTACCAGGCGTCGGCGTTCACGGGGTCGGCGATGGATGAGCCGATGTTGCCTTCCTCGGGGACTTCGTCCTTGAATTCGTCAGCATACATGCGGAGGCCCAGCGACCACTGGCGTTGGTTGTTGAGGCAGGAGATGGTTTGCGCCTTGGCCTTGGCCTTGGCCAGCGCGGGCAGGAGCAGTCCGGCAAGGATGGCGATAATGGCGATGACCACCAGCAATTCGATCAGCGTGAACGCCGCGGAGCGCCGCAGCGTGCGGCAGCCCGCGGCGAGGTCAGGAGCATCGTCCTGAGAACGTGATGGTGTGCAGGGCATAAATGCGTGTCGGCTCGACGCTAAACCAACCACGGTTGCGGGCAAGTGGCTGACTCTTGCGTGGGGCGATTATTGGCACCGGGGAAGCGATTGCAAGCCGTTCCACAAAAAAGTTGTTCACAGGTTTCGCGGGTAACTGGCCAGAGGGACTGGATTGTTGGTGGGAGCGGACGGTGCTCCCGCGTTTCCGCCGCGCGCGGCTTGCGTCCCCGGCCCCGCTGCCGAATACTTGGCCCGTGCAATTGACTGTCGCGCGCCTGACCGAAAGTCTGGTGGAATCCTACGCCCGCCTCGGGGGCATCAACCATCTGGATGGCAACAACCTGCCGTCGCAGAAGGCTATTGCCGTCGTCACGCGGAACCTGCTGCGCCTGCTGTTCCCCGGTTTTTTCGACGACCGGGTGGTGCATTCCTCGGCCATCGGGGCGGAGACGATGAAGCTGCTGGAGAGCGTGGCGGTGAGCCTGGAGGATGAGTTGCGCAAGAGCCTGGAATACCACCCGCCGCCGGACTTGCCGGCGGACGAGTTGCCCGCCTTGGCCCGAACGACGGCGCTGGAATTCCTCGCTTCCCTGCCGTGCCTGCGGGAACTGCTCCAGTCCGACACCGAGGCCGCCTACAATGGCGACCCGGCCGCGCTGAGCCGCGAGGAGGTCATTGTGGCCTACCCGTTCATCGAGGCCATTGCCGTCCAGCGCATGGCTCACGAACTGTACCTGCGGGACATTCCGCTGATTCCGCGCATCATGACCGAATGGGCGCACAGCCGGACGGGAATGGATCTGCATCCGGGGGCGCGGATCGGGTCGCATTTCTTCGTGGACCACTGCACCGGCACGGTGATCGGCGAGACGGCGGTGATCGGCGATCATGTGAAGATGTATCAGGGCGTGGGTTTGGTGGCGCGTTCGCTCTCAGCGGGGCGCAAGCTGCGAACCGTCAAGCGGCATCCGACGGTCGAGAGCCGGGTCACGATCTACGCTGGCGCAACCATCGTAGGCGGCGAAACGATCATCGGCGCGGGGAGCACGATCGGGGCAAATGTCTTCCTCCAGCACAGCGTGGAACCGAATTCGCTGGTCTTGATGGAGGACGTTAAAGTGAAGGTTCTGAGCAAGCGGGAGTTGACCGCCGACCCGTTTGATGTCGGACTATGAACGGCGTTCCCACCCCGGCTGGCCTCGTCCCGGACAAGACGCCCCCAACCTTTGCATGAATCTTTCACCCCAATTTGACCAGGCGCTACACTACGCGGCGATCGTCCACGCTGGCCATCTTCGCAAAGGCACCGGCGTGCCGTATCTGGCCCACCTGCTCGGCGTCGCCAGCATCGCCCTGGAATACGGGGCCAATGAGGAGGAAGCCATCGCCGCGCTGTTGCACGACGCGGTCGAAGACGCTGGCGGCCAAGGCCGGCTCGCCGACATCCGCCAGCGCTTCGGGCCGGTCGTGGCGGAAATCGTCGCCGGCTGCACCGACTCCGACGCGCACGTCAAGCCGCCTTGGCGCGAGCGCAAGGAAGCTTACCTCGCCCACGTAGCCCACGCTGGCACCGGGACGCGGCTCGTCTCCGCCGCCGACAAGCTCTACAACGTCCGCGCCATCCTGCATCATTACCGGGCGCACGGCGAGGCAGTCTGGCAGAAATTCCACGGCGGCCGGGAAGGCACGCTCTGGTATTACCGCGCCGTCACCAACGCCTTCCGCCAAGGCGGCACGAACGAGTTGATCGCCGAACTGGACCGCGCCGTGACGGAACTCGAATTCCTCGTCAGCGCCAGCACCGCGAACCTCGCCTGAGCCGCAACTAAACGGCAGTTGCCCCCAAGGAGAGAGAATGCCAGCGCATGGTTCCTGTTTTTCGGCTGCCTGTCTGGCCAACCCGGTGCTGGTTTTTCCCAAGCAGACCTTGAGCTAGGTCGGCGTAGCGGCGCCAGGCGCGTGAAGCCTGGGCGTCGGCCCGCGTGCTCTGCGCCACAGCGGAGCGCAAACCCAGGTGGTAGAGTTGAGCCCGGTGCGAGCGCAAGCAGACTTCAATGTCGGCTCGGCTCGCGCGCTCAGTGACCTGCGCAAAGGTCAGGGCAAGAAATTGATCCCAACAAGAGTAGTTACGGACCTTGTGCTGGCCTTGGTAACGCCCCAGGCAGCGGCGGAATTGCTCGGGGTGAATCCATTCCATAAGTTGGGCGGAAACCATTTTTCCGGTATGCATCGCCCCAGCAGGGCAGGAAGTTGGCTCAAGGAAACGGCCGAACTGCGTTCAAATCGCTCCCATTCACCTGGCCGCCCAGTTCCCTCAAAACCAACCTCTTCCAATAGCCACCTTACGCCTCAACCGGATGGTAATGACTTCGGAATTCGGGCTTAATTCAATGGTCGTGAGGACTGGGTGAGGAGTCGCACGCCCATTCTTTGCGTCTATGCCAACCGAAGCTGCGGGTCAGGATGTCTGAGGCTGAGGGAAAAACCCGGTCGCCGTTTCCGCGCAAGACAGCCAATTGAGTTACTTGGCCGAGGTTGCCGAAGTCTTCCCGCCCGCTTTACTCTTTGACTTGGCAAATGGGCTGGCACTGACTCGGCCATCGCTGGTCGCGACGGTCGTCGCAGCGTTAGTGACGTTGAGAAACGCGGTGCGCAAGCCTTCGCTCGACACACTGGCGATGGCCTTGTTACCCCCGAATTGCATGCCGATCCGCGCGCGACCGTTGTAGAGTTGGACGGCACGCGAGCCGGTCGAGGTGCCGAGGTTGTCGAGCAAACGGGCGTCGCCAGTGAGGCCAAAGCGCATAAGGTTGGCGGCGTCGAGGCAGGGCACGCCAGCCTTGTCGAACACGCGCGCCTCGATAGTGGCGACACCGTTGGTCTGCGCGATTTCACGAAGAGTCAACTTAGTCGGCTGGCCCCACTTGGCGGTCTGATACGCGAAACTGATTTCGTCGCTGACTTCGCTGCCGTCGCGGCGGCCGACGGCGCGGAGGGTGTTGGTGCCGGCGTTGAACTTCACCAACCAGCGCAGGCCGGCGGCGGGAAAGTTAGTGCTGTGACGCTGCTTCACACCGGCCGACTGACCATTGACGAAGAGTTCGGCCTCGCGGCAGTTAGCATACACTTTGACTAACTTCTCCTCGCCCGGTTCGCCCCAGCGCACCGGCCAGGTATGCCCGTAAAGATGGAGCATCGGCTTCTCCGCCCAGTAGCTCTGGAAGACGTAGTAACTCTCCTTCGGCGTGCCGTCGCGCTCGACGAGGCCCTTCTGGTTCACACGCGGAACGGGATTCTCTGGGCGCAGCGGCGTGGAAAAGTCCTTGAAGATCCACTGTGCCGCCCCGGTAAGATTCGTCATCTGCTCCTGTTCCTTGAGGTGCCAGTCGAAGAGATTGCAAATGTAACTCTCCGACCAATCGCCGTCTTTCGAGGCGCGCGCCTTGCCACCAATAGCTTTGTAAGCCTTGCCCACCTCCGCCATGCCTTCGCCAGTGGCTACTTGGGTGAGGAATATCTCGGGGTCTTCGCTGTACCTGCCGGCGTGGCTATCGCCGCCATACTCGGCATGGAAGAAATGCGGGGTGTCCTTGATGGCCTTCTCCACCGCCGCGCGATACTCGTGGTAACGGCCCGAATACCAACCGGCCCAGATGCTCGGTGAATAGACGTCCACTATGTCCTTACAGAAGTCACATCGGCGAATACTGGTCTGGCGCGAAGGATCAAGCTGCTGCGCGAAGGTGTTCAACTCAGCCATAAAGCCGCGAATGGCATTGGTGTCGAACTTCCCGAAGTCACCCGGCCAGTCGTTCTCATTGCCTAAGCCCCAGAGTATCACGGACGGATGGTTATAGTGCTGGTCAATCAGGTTGCCCAACATGTCGCGGCATTGCTGCCGGTAACGTTCGCCACCTAAGCCGCCACGACACCAAGGTATCTCCTCCCAGACGAGCAGGCCGAGTTCGTCGCAGAGTTTGAGCACCAACGGCGCTTGCTGGTAATGGCCGAGGCGGACGAAGTTAGCGCCCATATCTTTGATCGCCTGCAGTGTCTGGCGCACAACCTCATCGGGCACCGCCGCCGCCACGCCGGCATGGTCCTCGTGGTAATGCGTGCCGCGCAGCGTCAATCGCTCACCATTCAACTTGAACGGCCCGTGTTCGATCCATTCAACCGACCGCACGCCGAAGCGCTCGACCACTTGTTGCCGCCCGTGCGACGACTTAGTCGTGACGGCACAGCGATAGAGCGCTGGCGATTTCGGCGACCACAGTTGCGGCGCGGCGATTTCAAAGGCGGCGACCTCTTTCTCTCCTCCCCAGGCTTCGACAGTTTGTGTGGCAGCATGGACGACGTTGCTTTGCGGGTCGCGGACTTCGAGCAATAGTTCGACTTCGCCTTTCAACTTAGTCGGGTTGTAAAGGCGGGCGCGCACCTTCACCGAAGCTTTGCCAGCCGCCGCCAGCGTCGGCCCGACATGGACACGTTCCACCGCAATCGCTGGGACATACCCAAGACTAACATGGCGGTAAAGACCGCCGTAGCGATTAAAGTCGCTGAGATCGGAAGGAATGCTTTCGGCGTCGCGTGAATTGTCACATAGGACGGCCAGCGGCACTTCTCCCTTGCTGCCCGCCTTGGCCGCCGCCTCGGTAATGTCCACAGTCCATTCATCGTAACCGCCCAGATGCTCGCCCACCTTGTCTAAGCCGATGAATACTTGTGACTTCTGCCCCGCACCATTGAAGTGCAGCAAGGTACGGCCGTTCAGAAAAGGATTCGCCAGCTTGAGCCGGGTGCGATACCAGCCCGGCCCTTGATAGTAGCGCTCGTCGGGGTCAACCGCGTCGCGGGCATTGAAACAATGGGGCAGCGTGACGGGCGTCCAGGTGACATTGTCGCTGGCCTCGCTGCCCCGCCAGATTTCCCAAGGGCTGCCGAGCGAGCCTTGATAGAACTCCCAGCCGACGCTAAGTCGCTGTTCTAACTCCGCGCCACCTAGGTTGGCGAAAGCTGCGGTAAGTCCAGCAACGAGGAGTCCTCGCAGGCTCGAAGGTGAAGAGGGTTTCACTAAAGCGGTTTCGCGTCGCGCACGGTGGCGGGCTTCGCACCTGACCAACCTTTGCGCCATTGATCCATCAGGCGGCTGACAAGTTCGGCGTTGGCTGGGTCATTGGCGATGTTGGTATTCTCCTGCGGATCTTTTTGTTGGTCGTAGAGTTCGACGGCGTCCACCTTGGAGTGATCGGTCCTGCTCACCCAGACGGTGAAGCGATAGCGATCAGTGCGCATTGAGTAACCCATTAAAGCTCCGACACCCGACTTACTGGCAGTGCGAGGATACTGGCTGAACGCGGCTGACTTCCACGGGCGCTTCGGATCCTCGAGCAACGGCTTGAAGCTGGTGCCTTCCAAATGACCCGGCAATGGCAGGCCGGCTAGTTCGGATAGGGTGGGATAGATGTCCACTAACTCTACTAACGCGTCGGTGTGTGCTCCGGCGTTTCTCATGCCCGGCACGGAGAGCAGCAGCGGCGCGTTCACGTCGTTCTCCACGTTGCTATGTTTGCACCAGGCGTCGTGTTCGCCGAGTTTCCAGCCGTGGTCGCCCCACAGGATGACAATGGTATTAGTACGCAGACCAAGACGGTCGAGTTCGTCGAGCACCTTGCCCACTTGCGCATCCATGTAACTAACCGCGGCGTAATAGCCATGCTTGAGCTGGCGGGCCAGGTCATCGGGGATTGAGCCAGCGGGGATATCGTGGTAGTTACGCAGTTCGCCGCCGGACAGGATGGAGTAGTCGGGTGCGTCCTTCGGGCGGAACTTGTTAGGCGCGAGTTGGATGGTTGCGGGATCATAGAGATCCCAGTATTTCTTTGGGGACACGAACGGCAGGTGCGGCTTAATGAAACCCACCGCGAGGAAGAACGGCTCTTTCTTTTTGATGAGGTCCTGTAAGGTGGAGATAGCAAGCTCGGCCACCTTGCCATCTTGGAAGGTATTGTCCGGTACGTCCGCGCCTTCGAAGGCCGGGCCGCGAGAGTTAGGCCCGGTCGAGGGCGGGCCATCGGGCGTGCTGGCAGTCTTGGCCTTCTTCTTCTTGGCAACCGGCTTCGCGTCACCGTCCGGTTCGCCTTCAAATTGGCGCTGATCCAGCGTGCGATTTTCGGCGAGCGCATACTTGATTGCTTTGGGCGTTTGCCACGGCACGCTCCAGGTTGGCGCGTCGTCGAAGTTACCGTGATAGATCTTACCCATGCCTTGGACGAAATAGCCGTGCTGCTTGAAGTGTTGGCCGAGTGTCACAACCTCGGGCAGGGCCGTGCGGAAGTGTGTAACAAGATCCCACACCTTAGTCGTGTCCGGCCGCGTGCCAGTCATCAGGCTGGACCGCGTCGGCGAGCAGACCGCCTGCTGACAGTAGGCGCGATTGAAAACCATGCCCGCCTTGGCGATGCGGTCAATGTTCGGACTCTTGATGTAATCCTTGCCGTAGCAACCTAACTCTGGCCGCAGATCGTCCACGGCGATGAATAGGATGTTGGGTTTCGGCGGCGCGGTGTCGGCGGCAATGCCAGTGGTAAGGACGCCGAGCGAGACGATCACGGTGAGTAGCGGCTGGGTTCGTTTCATGGCGTTAAAGTTCTTAGTTGAATGCTGAGTCATGGGATTCAGAGATTGGTTTGCGCCTCGCTATCGAAGGACTCTTCTTTGTCGGCCGTCGGAGTAATTTTGGCCGGCTTCTTGGGTTTCTTATTGGCGTGCCGGCCGGTGCCGTCGCCTTCATCCTGAATGCCGCCGGCGGGATTCAACTGATCGATCGCGGCCTGGAGGCGTTTGCGGACGGCGATCGTCGTGGGGTCTTGCGTGTCGGCGGCGACAAGCTTCTCGGCAAACGGAGCGTCACTCATGTCGAAGAGTTCCCCTGCCTGAGTCAACTTCCAGCCGGAGGTCCGGACGTACCACATCTTCGCGAGTTGGTTATAGATCCAATCGCGTGGTTGGCCTTGCTCACCACGTAGCTGGGCGGCAAAGCTGCGGCCGTCAATGATCGTCTTTTCGGGCAGCTTCGCGCCGGCCAACTCGGCAAAGGTCGGAAGAAGATCGGCCGCATCTACAAAGTCTTGCGTGATCTTGCCGGCGGGAGTTACGCCAGGCCAATTGGCAATCAGCGGCACCAAGCCGCCGCCTTCAAGCATCGAGCCTTTGGCACCGGACAGACGGCGTCCGCCGATGGTCGCGCGAGGCGCCCTCGGATTGGCCGTGCCATTGTCGCCCATGAAAACGAGCAGCGTCTTCTCGCGCAGCTTCAGGCGGTCAAGTTCGGCGACCAACTTACCGATGAGCTTGTCCATGTAGGCGATGTTGTCGGCATAGACATCCTTGCTGTCCGGCGCACTGTCGGGGGTGGGCAGGATTTCGGCGTGGACATGGGAGAGGGAGTAATAGATGTAAAACGGTTGGTCCCGGTGCTTGGTAATGAAGTTGATGAGATGCTGGTGCATCAAGTCAGGCAGGTATTCTTTGTCGCGCAGGTTCCGCCTCTCGCCGTTCACGACGTAGGTTTTGCCTTTATCCTGGGTGTTCCAATAAACCCCGCTCCCCTGGAATTTCAGGTAGTCGTCGAAACCGAACTCCGCCGGGCCGAGCGGGAGTTGGCCCCATTTGCCGATAGCGGAAGAAACGTAGCCGGCGGGTTTCAGCACTTTCGGCGTCATAGTTTCGGCAGCAGGCGTGAACAGCCCGGTCTGGTCTTGGTTCACCGCGCCGGTGCGGAAGGCGTAGCGACCAGTCAGGATCATGGCGCGGGACGGTCCGCATAGCGACGCGGTGTAAGCATGGGTGTAACGCAGGCCGCTGCGGGCAAGGGCGTCAAGGTTCGGCGTCTTGTAGTTATCCGCGCCGTAGCAACTCACTTCGCCGGTGCCGTAGTCATCACCCAGGATGAAGATGATGTTAGGTTTGCGCGGCGGCGGCGCATCCGCAGCGCGCAGCGGTATTGGGGAAGTTAGCAACAGTGCGCTGGCGACGAGGTGAGTGTGGAGGTGGATGTTTGTTCTCATATATTAATGTTCCGATGTTTATATGGTGACTGTAGGCGATAGAATCGCCGTGGGTAATTACTGGCTTGAAAATCGGTGAAACGGGAAACGCCGTCGGTGGCCAGGCTGTTGGTCAACGCGGCCCAGTCGGATAGCGGCTGCGCCGCATTGGTCGCAGCCAGGATGCGATAGCTTTCGTTGGGGGGAGCGTTCCCGAATAACATGTTGCTGTCTTCGCGCTTGTGGCTGGACGAATAGCGTTTGCCGAAGCGATTCAAACCGTTGAAGTAAGTTCGGACGTTGGCGTCTGCGCCCGCCAGATAGACGGCCAGCAGCATCCCATAACCTATTGCTTCCGACACCGTCGCGCCCTTGCGGTCGTAGTTCACCTTCAAGTCGCCTGGCACCTTGGTCGAAGCCACCAGATGTGCCTCGGCTCGAATTCTTGCACCACGCTAACCTCATGATTCAGCAATTCTCAGTTTGGCTCGGGGCGCGTACATTCCTGTCCGCGCTCCAAGCCGACCGACCGACCAGTTCAGGCCAGACTTAGACTCCATATCACAACGAAGCTCACGCACCGCGCTTTCAAGACGCTGTGCCTTTCCACAACTGGCGATGTAGCAACAACAAAACCATAGCGGCCCACCCTCAAAACTTGACATCGTACAAGGCTTTGCGGGTCGCGACGTGTCCGTCTAGGAACATCCAGTTTCTCATCTTGCCATGCACTGGTTTTAGCGGCAGTTGATCCCGCCAGCCGGCGGAATCCGTGGACCACTGGTCGAAGTCGCCCGTGACTCCGACCCCGGTGATCGGGGCGTAGGACATGATCTCTGGAATGCGGTGCGGTGCCTCCGGGGGATTGTAGTAGCCAAAGATGCGAAAGGGCACCGGGTTATCCAGATTCGTCGCACTGCCCGCCGGGGGGAAACCAAAGACCACGGTGTTGGTAACCACGAAAGGCATGGCTTTCTGGAAGCCGGGACACACAAAGGCCTTGATGACCCGATAGGTGGGGGCAGGCGGGGGCTGGCCCATGTAAGTGCAAAGGTAGGTCGCGAGGAACTTCACCGACTGCTGGGTGTCGTCATAGCCCGGACGCTGGCCATTTTGCAGCCCAGCCTTCTCGCTGCCGTTCATGCCGCCACAGAGCGTGTCGTTGTTGTCGCCGATGTACATGGTCAGGGCGAGGCCGATCTGCTTGAAGTTGCTCGCGCAGTTGATCTGTTGGGCCTTGCGCTTGGCGTTGGCCAGCGCGGGCAGAAGCAATCCGGCGAGGATCGCGATGATGGCAATGACGACCAGCAGTTCGATCAAGGTGAACGCCGGCGCGTGTCTTCCCGGCGCGTGGCCGGTTCCGTAGTTTGCTTGTTTCATGAGTCTCTTCGTACGACCAACTCCGCGCCCTTCAGTAACTGGGGAACTTGTTCAAATCCCGGGTGCGATTCCACTCGAAGTTGTGGCGCTTGTTGGGCACCCAGGCGGCGTGGCCGTCGCAGTAGGTCACGTTTCCGCCGGCGGTACCGTGATTGTCTTCCTTGCCCCACTCGACGTTGACGCCGGCGTCGTCGGAATCAAAAATCAGCCACAGGACCGAAGGACCGGGCTTGGTGCCGATCAGGGGCGTAAAGGTCTGGATGGTGTAGCTGGAGACAAGGTTCTCCGTCAGCCGGTACTGGCTGTCACTGGCCATGTCGTTGAGAACTTCGTAACTATGGCCGTGGATACCATCGCCGGTTTTCTTGTCCGCCGCGTTTTCGAGCAGGTCCACCAGCAAAGGCCGCCCCCAACTGTTGTCGAGGTTCGTGCGGATCTCGTGCCGCGTCGCCAGGCAAAGAAAGGAATTGGCGCCGGAAATGTAACTCAAATAGAGCCAGGACAAATCGTCGTCAGCCGTGTCGCGCGTCGTCTTGCCGCGGCTGTTCGCCGCCAGGTAGCCGTTGTTGTCGTCCGCATACATGCGGCTGCCCAGCCCCATCTGCCTGAGGTTGTTCAGGCAACCGATGCGCTTGGCTTTGTCCTTGGCCTTGGCAAGCGCCGGCAGCAACAGGCCCGCCAGGATGGCGATGATGGCAATGACGACCAGGAGTTCGATCAGGGTGAAGGCCCGCCTGGCAACCGTGGGGTGGTTACCGAACGCGCCTCGGCTGAAAGGAAGGCCAGTCATGATTGGTTGTTGGACGAACTCCGGCCTGACCAAGCCTTGTTACGGTGAGACCAACCGGAAGAACACCGTTGGGTTCGCCGGACTGATCGTCACGTTCACCGGACTGGAGGTGCCGCTGGGATAATCTCCCCAGTTGCTGCTGAGGCCGACAGTGAGCGAGTTGGTCTGCGCCTGGAGTCTGAAGCCGGGTTCAGTCCAGGTAAAGGTCAGGACATTGCCGGCTTGCGAGACTCCCAGTATGGGGGCACCGCCAGTGATCTTGAGGGTTCCGTCAACAGCCACCGTGGAGTAGTCCCAACCGAGTGGATTGGGGAGGAGCGGAAGGTCGTAATAGGTAAAATTGCCGGTGTAACTCGTGGCGGAGAAGAGCTTGAACACTTCGTTGCCACTGAGCGTGCCTTGGACGACGACTTGCAGCGTGCCGCCGAGAGTCACTGTGCCGAGGCCGGTCACGCGATCGGTCGCGGCGTGCGAGACTTCCATGACGGTCGTGCCGGCAAGGGTCAGGTCGTTGTTGATGGTCAACGCGCCGATGGAAGCGCCGGGGGCGAGGGTGCCCAGGGCGTTGACGGTCACCGGGCCGGCGATGGTGCCGGTGCCAGCCAAGGTGCCGCCTTGCACGGTGACGCTGCTGCTGCCAGCGATGGATCCGCTGACGAGCAAGGTGCCGTTGCTGACCACGGTAGGACCGGTGTAGGTGTTCGCGCCGGAGAGGGTCCAAGTGCCCAGGCCGTCCTTGCGCAGCGCCAGGTTGGTGGTGCCACCTACCGGGTCAATGATGCTGCCGCTCCACTCGCCGGTCGCGTCGCCCCGCAGCCAGAATATGCGGGTGGTGTTCTGGCTGGTTTGGCTGGAATCCAGGCGAGACATTGTGCCGGAGACGAGCAGGTGTCCGTCTGTCGCGGAGAACAGCCAGCCGACGCCGCCGTTTTGAGTCAGGGAAAGCGAACCGGTCAAGGTGTTGTTGCCGCTGATGTTTTCCACGCAGGGCACCGGGCCGGTTCCGCTCGGCTTGCTGCCGATGTAAAGCGAATTGGTCAGCGTGATGCCATTCGTCAATTGAAGCGTGGCGGCGCCATTACCGACGACAACGGTCCCGATGCCCAAGGCACCGGCGTTGGCGACGCGCAGCGTGCCAAGGTCAAGCGCGGTTATCCCAAGGTAAGGGTTGGCACCCGAGATAGAGACGACGTTGGTGTTCTGCTTTTGCAGCCCGCCCGCGCCGACGACGGTGTTGGTAAAGACGAAGTCGTCACCACGATTCAGTCGGACGATGCCGCTGTTGGTAATAGTTCCGGCGGCCACACTGCCGCCGGTGGCACCCGCTCCAAGGGAAAGGACGCCATTAGTCAGCACCTGCACGGAGCCGCTGCCGGTGCCACTGCCGGTCTGGTTCCCCACGGCCAGAGTGGTGGCGTTGGTGTAACCACCGATAATCGTGCCGCCGGTGTAAGTGTTGGCGTTCGTGAGAGTGAGCACACCAGTCGGGCCGCCGGGCCAATTTGTCTTGATCAACTGGCCGGAGCCACTAATGACGCCGCCGTAAGTGCCGCCGCTCCAGTCGGTCAGCGTGGCCGAGCCGAGCGTAACATCACCGCCGTTGAAACCACCGCCGTTCAACGAGCGGAGCGTCTGGTTCAGGTTGTTCAGGTCAAGCTTCGCGCCGGCAACATCGGCCAGCGTCACAATGGAATCAGTGGGTAACCGGTCCGTTCCGCCGCTGAGTTTCACCGTGCCATCCAGGATGCTGACGCCGTTGCTGAAGGTGTTGATGCCGGTGTTGGCAATCGTCAGCATTCCGGTGCCGGCCTTGGTCAGGGCGATGGCTCCGCCGATATTGCCGGAACCGCTGAAGGTGTAAGGCTTGGTGACATTGCTAACAGTGAGCGAACCCGGAAGCAAAGTCCCGGTGAGGGCCGCCGTGGTGGTGCCGCTGGCCGAATCGTCAAAGTTGACGAAGTCGCCTGGCCGGAAAATGGCAGCGGCGAGGCTGGCATTGCGCCAGTTGGCCGTGGTGGTATCCCAGTTGCCGCCGCTCACGTTGCCATTCCAGAACAGCACCTGCGTCGGAGTGGGACCTTTGGTAATGACGAGATCAATCGTGCTGGTTGTGGTGTTGTTGGAGATATACCCCTCATAGGGCGGCGAACTGACAGGCAGACTGCCCAGCAGGAAATCAGGGCCACCAGAGGGAGTGAAGTAGGTATAGCTGATCAACGGGAACTGCGTCGAATAACCCGTGATGGTCGGCAGGGAAAGCACGTTGATGGTGTTGTTGGTCGTGGTGCCGCCCGTCGAAAGCGTGGTAACGACAATGTTGCTGGCGGTGCTGGTCACGGGCAGGGTAAGAGTAGAGTCGGCCATGGTGAAATTGAGGATTGGGGCGACGATGCTCCCCGCGGTGTTGGTCAGCACCAGCGTTCCGCCATTCATGTAGATGTCGGCCGTGGTTGTTCCGCCGCCATTGACGATGCTGTTCGCCCGCACCGTTCCGCCGTTGATGTTGAGGGTGCCGGAGGCGGCTGCGCCCACCGCCAGGCGGTGGAGTGTGTTGACCACCAATAATCCGGAACCATTGACATTAATGGTGCCGACGCCGGCAGCGACGTTTGCGGTTGAGGACACACCGATATCCAAAGCGTCTGTGTTAAGCGTGCCGCCATCAAAGGTGAGAGTGCCCGTGCCTTTGCCGGTATCACCCGAACCCGACGGACCGCGACCGATAACGATAGTGCTGACTTGCGCGTCCACCGTGCCGTTGCTGAAGTCAATCACCCCGGTGGAGGCACCGGAGGAGGTGGAGGGGAGGGTGGAGCTCTGCCTGACGTTATCACCGACCGCCCACAAGGCCTGCCGCCCGGTGCCGGCGAGATTGCGAAAGAACGCGCTGGGCGAAGTGAATGCAGGATTGAATGACATGACGGTGCCGTTGTCCGATTTCCTACCGCCCACGGTAATTCCGGCGTCGTTGAAGATGGCGTTCGTCTGGCCCAACCTGACGATATTTACTGCCGAACTGCCAGAACCCTCGGAGACGAACAAACCCGGAGTCCCAGCGGGACTGCTCAGAAAGGCCAGATTTGTTCTGGCAAGGATCAGCGTTCCCGCGCCGCGGTTAAACCACGGAGTGCTGCTCCCGCCGTTTTCAGCTCCCACCCGGATTTGTCTGACGTAGGCGGTAAAGTTGTCCAAGCCTTCCATGTCCAACGTGGCACGCTTGGTAGCGCCGCTGGTTTGACTCCCCTGGATGATCAAAATCGCACCACTGTTGTTGGTCACGTGCAGCCCACCCTGCCCCAACACGGTGGCATAAACTATCTGGGCATTGCCATTGTCCGCGCCCGTACCGACGTACACGTTTGGGCTTACGCTGCCGGTGACGGTCAGCGTCGAACCCAGCAGAATCTGGGTGGTGTGAAACCCATTGGTGTTGCCATACTTCAAGGTCTGGATCGCGACACTGGCGTTCACGATGTTGTTTGCCGTTCCGTACGGGCCGGAGATTCCCGTGGCGTCGGTGTCGTCGAACATGGTCGCATTGGTTGCGGCGGGTATGCCGCCAAGCCAATTGCCAGCGGTGGACCAGAACAAGTCGGGGGCGCTCGCACCACTCCAAGTGTTGGTAGCGGCGGAAGCCAGGTCTGTGATGAGAAGACCAGCCACAAGCGCGGCCAGTGTCCGTGAGGAGGTGTGTCTTGCTTTCATGGATTTATGATTTGTGTGTTTCTGTGTTCAATTCATCGGATCTCAATCTTGCGAACTGCAATGCAGGCACCGGGGTTCGGGTGAACGCTGATTGACATGGCGGTGCTTGCATCTTCGGCGACGAGTCTGCCGCATCCCTGTCCGGCTGCCATGTCGGGTAGAGTGTGGACAACCAGCGGCCCGCCGGGAAGTGTCATGGTTACGTCTTCCTACGTTGGACGGTTGTGGCTGTGCCGCGTTCAAGGCACATAGCGGGTGCGAAAGTAGCCTGCAGGGTTGGCGGTCGTGAAGGTGAAGGTAAGGCCGCCCGTTCCACTCGCGGTGTTGGTCACCACCGGCGACCAAGTGATCGGCGGCGTCAGGCTTGCCGTTTCGTCCAGCGCGTACTTCAGGCCCGGAATGCCGAGATAAGTCAGCGTATATTGTCCGCCGCCAACCGGGGTCGGACCGGACAACTTATTGAAGCCTTCTGGACTTGGACTGTAGGTCGCAACGGTCACGGTCTTCGTGTCCGTGCCGCCCAGGCCGTCGCTCACGGTGTAGGTGAAACTGTCGCTGGCCGCACTGTTGGTCGAGGTGTAAGTAAGGTTGGTGCTGCCCACGATGCTGACGGTGCCATTGGCCGGAGTGGATACCGCCGCAATGGTCAGCGTGTCGCCTGCATCCGCATCGGTCACATACTTGGCAATCACCGCCACCGTCGCCGCTCCGCCCACCGGCAGGGCGAGGTTGAAATTCGCGGCCACCGGGTTGTTATTGGTGAAAGTGACAGTGCCGTCCACCGTAAGATTGGCTGTCTGCCAGTGCGTTAGGCCGCCCGGCGACAACGTCAGGGAGGTAAAGGCACCGCTATAGTTTCCGCTGCTGGCATGGAACAGTTTGAAGGTATCTCCATTCTGCGGGATCGGACCCATGTTATTGATGGTTAAAGCTCCGTCATAGGCAAGGGTGCCCGACGTCAGCGTCAGCAAGTCAGCCTTGGTAATATTGGTTGAATTGATCTCCATAACCACCGCGCCGTGGAGAGTTGGCACGGAGTTCAACGTGAGCGTGCCAATGGCCCCGCTCCCCGGCTCAAGTGAGCCACCGGTGCCAATGGTGACCGGCCCGCCGACTGTGCCAAAGCCGTCGAGTCGGCTGTTCGTGACCGTCATGGTTGTGCTGCTGTCCAGCGAACCTTCTACGCGCAAGGTGCCACCACTGACCTTCGTGGGGCCGGAATAGCTGTTCGCCGCTAAGAGTCGAAGCTGGTTAGACCCCTGTTTAACCAAGCCCCCGCTGCCGCTGATGCTTCCGGTCACCGAAACCACCCGGATATTGTTGACCGTTAGTGTCTGACCATTGTTGTCAAGGTTGCCATTGAGGTTCAGCGTGCCACTGGTACTGTTGGCATCGCCCCAGTTCCACGTTTGGGCGACGGCAAGGGCGAAGTGGTTGCTCAGCGTGAGGCTATGGTTCACATCCGCCCCCACGAGGCCACCCAACCCCAGTGTCAGTGTGCCGCCGAGGGTGTTGGAAATCGTGTAGCCGGTATTCGCCGTCCAGTTGCTAACGATCAGTCCATACCAACTCGCCGAGACCCCGAAGTCCGTCCGACTAAGTGCGCTGGTGCCGACACTCGAATTGTTAATCACGACGGTGTCATTGGCACCGGGAACGACACCGCCCGTCCAGCTAGCCGCTTGGTCCAGCGCAGTGGCGTTCTTGGCCTTGACGATCTGCCGATAAGTGATGTCGAAGTTACTGCTGGTGATTGGGGGCAAACTGCCACCCGCCGCACCCAGATTCAGGCCGGCGCCGGGGGCCACCGTGACGGCCAGATTGCTGAACGTCGCCTTCCCGGTGGCATCGGTGTTCCGCGGGTTGGTGCCGGTAAGCACCGCCGCGCCACCGTTGTTGAGTGTCAGCGTGATGGCCGTGCCGCTCTGCTGGACACTGTTGCCATACCCATCCTGGACCTGCACCACGACCGGGGCCATGGTGTAATTGAAATAGGTGCTGACTGGCGGCGTGGTGAAGCCGAGTTGCACCGCCGCCCCCACATTAACGATCTGCTGCTGGGTGGTGGAGGCCACGCCGGCGCCGGAGGCGGTGAGCGTAGGGGTGCCGGGGGCAGTCGTGTCTTTATACTTGAAACTCGCGCTGTTGTTACCGGCGGCAATCGTGACCGTAGTGATCGTGGTCGTGTCCGCCAGGTCACGGAAGACACCCGTTCCCGAGGCTGAACTTAGATTGACAGCCAAGCCCGCCGCCGCGTTCTTGGGAGTGCCGCCCGCATCCTGAAGCTGCACGGTGATAGTGCCGGAGGTCACGCCGGCCGTCAGCGTTTGCGGCGCGGTTGTGAAGGCCAGTTGATCCAGCCCGGCCGTGAAATCGCCCAGCGTAAAATTACCCGTGGAGGCGATACCAGTAGCCGTGTAATTGGGTGACGCGAAGGTCGCGCTGTAGCTCGCGTCCGGCGAACCTTCCTGAAGCACCACCGCCGTGCCGACTGGCGAAAAGCCCGTGCCGTCCAGCGTCAGGCGGTAGCCGATGCCCGTACCGCCACTCTGCGCAACTGTCCAGTAACGGCTGTTGAATTGCGCCGTGTTGGCCGGGAGTGTGCCGGCCATCGCGGATTCAAACTGTTCCACGGTCACCGTGCTCGGGCCGGTGAGTGCGGTGTAGTCGAGTGTCACGCTGCGCTGATTGCCACCCTTGCCCGTGGGAAACGTTTTGGAGCCGGTAGCCGCATACACCTGGGCCAGCGGGCCATGCACGTAGGCACTGGACGAACCGCCGGTGATGCCCGTGCCACCGGAGGCGATGGTGAGCAGATTGGCGGCGGTCGTGGTCAAGGTGCCACTGGTTAGTGTTAGGTTGGTCACCGTCGTGGCTTGGCTGAGGGTGACGCCCGGACCAGTGTTGTTGATGGTCAAATTGGCAATCGTAGCCGGCAGACCGGTGGTAACTTGAGCAGCGGTGCCGTTGAAGGTGACATTGGCACCGGGAGTAAAGACAAGCTGGCTTAGATTGAAGTTAAAGGTTCCCACAGTGCCATTGACGATTCCGTTAGGATTGGCGGTGACCAGGCTCGAGCTGGCACCAAAAGTGACCAGCATGGATGTGTTGGCATTATTGTTGATGACTTGAGTGCCGGTGATGAGCGTTCCGTTGACGTTGAAGGGCTGGCTGCCTGTACCTGTCCTGAGTTTCAAAGGTGTCGTCAGACCGGAAATGTCCAGGGAACCACCACTGCTTACCGTGATTCTACACTTGACGCCTGAGATGTCGCCCGAGCCAGTCCAGGTGCGGCCTAGGCCGCTAAAAGCTAATTGCGCCGTGGGACTGCTCCCTCCACCCGTGCCTAATGTGATGGTCCCATTATTGACAAGATTTCCGGCCATGGTTAGTACGCGGTTATTAACATTGTCGTTGTTGAATCCAAGCGTGGCACCCAAGTTGATCGTCACTGAAGCCGCGTTGGTACTGATGTTAAGTGTAACTTGGTTGCCGGTTGTAGTAGCAATGACCACGTCATCACCGGCCGCTGGCAGCACGCCGCCAACCCAAGTTGCATTGGTGGTCCAAGGGCCGCCGCTGGCCGTGCTGGTAATGGTGGCGGCGGGTGCGCTCCGGCCAAGCAGCAAAAAGACGGCGGCGCAGAGCAGTCCGAACACACTGGCTTGGTGGCCCAGGAACAGTTTGGCGCAACGGTTGAGGGTCGTTGTCATGGCATGAGTACAGTTCATAGGTTTCACAGGTTGAAGTGTTTAACGACTGACGGCGCCAACTGGTGGCACCGGATTGATGTAGAATGTTTGCTTTGCATGGCGACAGAGTTTCACGTTCTCACAGGCCCGTCATGTCGGATAAAGTGTGGACAGCCAGCGGCCCGCCGGGGTGGCGCGGCCGGCCTTACTTGCGCGCGAATTTCATGACGGCCTCGGCATGGCTGTGGACGTGTAGTTTCTCATAGGTGCGCTGGATGTAGGTGCGCACGGTGCCCAGGCTGATGCCGAGGTCGGCGGCGATTTGTTTGTAGGGGTGGCCTTTCGAGAGCGCCTGTAACACTTCCAGTTCACGCGCGGAGAGCGTATCGGTTTCGGCCCGCGTCGCCGCCTGCGCCGCCGCCTGCGCCTGGAAGGATTGCACCACCTTGCGCGCAATGTTGCCGGACATCGGCGAGCCGCCGGCCCGCACCTCGCGGATGGCCTCCAAGATCTTTGCCGGACGGCTGCTCTTGACGAGATAGCCGAACGCCCCCGCCGACAGCGCCTTGAACACCTGCTCGCTCTCCTCGAACACGGTCAGCATGATGATCTTCAGCGCGGGCATTTGCTGGCGCAGCCGGGCGACACAATCAATGCCGTTGAGTCCGGGCAGGTTGATGTCCATCAGCACCACGTCGGGATTCACGTTGGGAATGCCGGCCAGCGCCGCCTCGGCGTTGGGATAAGTGCTGACGCACCGGAAGCCGGGTTGGGTCGCCAGGTAACGCTCCAGCGTGGCGCGCAGCATCGCATCGTCTTCCACTATGGAGACATTGATCATGACTTCAGCCCATAGCACAGCGGGGAGTGGCCCCACCATCGCTTCCGTCGCCCACTGCGTTGACGCATCGTTTGACATCTTCTGGCCGCGTCATTCTACCGCCCGGCGGCGTCAGCGGGAGTCGGATGAAGTGTGGACAAGCCTTCATGCCGGGCTCAACTGCGGACCGGGCACCTGCAAGGTTACTCGCGTGCCTTTGCCCGGCTGGGTTTGCAAGGCCAACCGTCCGCCTACCAAGCGCATCCGCTCGCGCATGTTTTCCAGGCCATTGCCTGTCCCGACGCGACCCGCTGGCCCGGCACCCGCAAATCCCTGTCCGTCGTCTTCGATCTCGATTTCAAATCCGGTGCCGGCCAGTTTGAGCCGGACCCAGACCTGTCGCGCCTGCGCATGCTTGAACGCGTTGTTAAGCGCCTCCTTCGCCGCCAAAAAGACGTGGTGGCGCAGTTCCGTGGGCAGTTCGGCGTCCGGCAGTTGGTCCGGCAGTTCAAAGGCGCACTGTACGTCGCTGCCCTCGAAGAACTCTTCCGCGAAGCGGCACAGGTAATGAACCAGATCCGCCAGCGAATCGTTCTTCGGATTCACCGACCAGACGATCTCCTCGAAGGACCGGATGGTGTCGCGCGCGGTTTCCGAAATCTCGCGCACATCGCCGCGCGCCGAGGGCGGCAGGCCGGGTTGCTGACTGGCCATTTCACTCAAGAGCGAGAGGCGCGAAAGTTTCGCGCCGACTTCGTCGTGCATGTCCCGGGCGATGCGTGCGCGTTCCTTCTGCAACTCCGCCTGGCGTGCGAGCTGTTCGAGTTCGCGCTGCAGCCGGCGGAAGGAGAAATAGCGCACCAGACCGGCGACGCTGCCGGTGAAAGCGGCCAGCGCTCCGAGGCGAAACCACCACGTCTGCCAGAAAAACGGTGGCACGGTGAAGGGGAGACGGAAGCCCGTCTCGTTCCACACGCCGGCCTCGTTGCAGGCCGTGACCTCGAACTCGTAACGCCCCGCCGGCAGGCGGGGATACTTGGCGCTTCGTTGGGTGCCGGCCTCCATCCACTCCGTGTCGAAACCTTTCAAGCGGTAGCGGAAATGAACGTTCTCCGGCGAGTTGAAACTCAACGCGGTGAAGGCAAACTCCAGCTTGCCGTGACCGGGAAGTAACTGCAGTTCCACGCCGGGCGGGCGCAAATCCGTCAGCTTCGCTTCGTCCAGCGCCCGGAGCGGCGACTGACTGTCATAGAGCGCCACCCGGTGATCGTCCACCTTCACCTCGTTCAGCAACACGGGTGGCGGCGTGGGATTGGCCCGGATCTTTTCCGGCTGCACCATCAGCAATCCATTGCGCGTGGCGAACCAAAGCTGGCCGTCAGCGCTCCACCACGCGGCGGGGCTGTTTTCGCAATACGGTTGCAGGCTCGGCAGGCCTTCACTCCGGCCGTATGCGATCGAACGCAGGTGCTCGCGCTGCCCCTCGGCCACAGCCACCAGTTCCTCCAGCCGCGCTTTGAACAAACCGTGGTTGCCGGTCAGCCACAGTCCGCCTTGCCCGTCGGAAAGCATCTGGGAAACGTAATCATCATATAACCCTTGCGCTGTGCTGATGCGGGCGTAGTGCCCGTCGTGCCAGCGCCCAACGCCCCAACCGGCATAGCCGATCCAGAGACTGCCGTCCGCCGTGGTGTGCAAACAACGCACGGAATACGGCGGCCCGGCTTGGGCTTCTACTTCATTCACGACAGTATCTCCAGCCACCCGTAAAATCTGGCCGTCGGAAGTCCCGGCCCAGATCGTGCCCGACACGCCCTCGGCCAGCGCGCGGATGGCCCGCACCCGCGCCGGCAGCGGCAGTTCGTGGAAGGCACCGTCCTGGAACCAATACAAGCGGCTGGGCGAATCCGTCGCGACCCACAAAGCGCCATTGGTGGCCTGTAGTAACGAGCGCACGTTCTGACTGCCCAAGCCTTCCGGTCGCCCCCATTCCAAGACCTTGCCCGCGTGCCATCGCTGCAGGCCGCGACCGTGGGTGCCGATCCAAACACCCCCGTCACGGGCGGGAGCGACACAGGTAGCGTCACCACCAGGCCAGCCCTCCGCGCTGGTCACGGCCTGCCACTGAGTGCCGCGCCCGCGTGCCAGCGAACCGTTTTGCAGGGCCGCCCAGACCCAGCCCTCCGCATCCTGGCAGACCGAACGCACGGATTCAAAAGGCAGGCCCGCTTTCGTAGTGATCAGTTCCATGGTCCGGGGCCGCAACAGATTCAACCCACCGCCCGCTGTGCCGACCCATAAGTTGCCTTCGCGGTCCTCCGTCAGCGCCGAGATTTCAGGGTGCGAGACCGCCAGGGGCACCAGCTCCTTCTCCCGCAAGCGCAGCAGCCCATCCGCGCCCGTGCCAATCCACAAAGCTCCCGTGTTGTCCTCCAGCATCACCCGCACGGTCACTCGCTCGGGCAGTTGCGCAAGCACCTGTGGCGCGCTGCCCTCGATGAACTTAAGAACCTGCGCCGCCGTGCAGATCCACGGGCCGCCCGCGCGCGCCGCAAGGAGACGCACCGGGCCGGAATCGAGCGTCAGCAAGGTTAGCCAGCGACCGTCGCGGAACACCCCCACTTGCGAGCCGCGGGCGAACCACAGTTGCCCACGCCCACCTGTCGCCAGCCAAGTATTCCCGCCGGCCGGCAAACCCTCCTCCGCGCCGAAACGGTCCACCTTGTCTCTCCGGATGCGGCAGACCTCGTTTCCGGCAACGAACCAAACGCCATCCTCGTCATCTTCGGCCACCACCGTCACCCGCGAACCCGGGAACCCATCGTTCACGTCAAACACCCGCGCCGCCGCCGCGCCGACCCGGATCACCGCGCCACGATCCATCACCAGCCAAAGCGCGCCACGCCGGTCCAAGTACATCTTCCGCACATTGCGGTTGACGACGCGCGGGAGATGCATCGTGAAAAACTCCTCGAATCGCGCCCCATCAAAACGCATCAACCCGCCTAGCGTAGCTACCCACAGATAGCCGTCGGCCGTCTGCGCCAACCCCGTGATGTTGTTGTCCGGCAGGCCCTCGTCCGTCTGCCAGGTGCGCGCCAACCACTCACCCTCCGCCACTTCGGCCACGGAGGCCGCCGACAGGCGCAGATGGCTTCCCGTGAGAAGCGCCACGCTCAACCAGAGTCTCAGGCAAACGAACACCCAACGATGCTACACGTTCCACTCCCCGGAGCAAGGCGCGGGCAGGGACATTTTGCGCTTTGATTTCAACCCGAATTTCGAAATGGAAGCAGCACGGGCTTCCAGCCGGGGTTGTAGGACAGGCATCTGTGCCGGTCGGCTGACGCGCCTTTCCCGCAAAAGAATGAGCCGCCGGCTGGCGGCCCGCGCTTCCCTCTCAGGCAGGATGCCTGCGCTACTTTGTGCCGCCGGCAACTTCGGAATTCGGGTCCAAAATGTTGAGCTGACAGCCAAAGGGAAGCGCAAACAAGTGCGTTGGACGCGGTGTTGAGCCAGACCACCGCCCGCCGACACTTCGAGCGGCTGAGCCGCACCTAAGTGGTTGATATAACGCGAAATGGCATCCCATGAACAAACCTCTCGGATGAACCCGCTATACCCGGCGCAGGGGGAGTCGGTGCTGGAGTTGTTCGAGGACAAGAACGTCATCCTGAACACGCCCACCGGTTCGGGCAAATCGCTGGTCAACGAGAAGTTCATGGCGCTGTGCCGTGAGTTCGGGCCGGACAATGTGGGCCTGTCCACCGGCGATGCCTCGGTGAATCGCGATGCGCCCAATCAAACACTCCGCAACCGGGATTGCACAATCCCAGCGAGACTGCTGGGCGGCACCCAGGAACTGGCCCGCCAGTTGAAGGCGCTGGAAGCCAAGCTCACCGCCCGGCTGGACGACCCCGAAGCCGCCATCGTGGACGTGCTCCAGCGCCTCATGCGCCTCCTCGACCCGCCGCCGGAACCGGAGCCGCCCCGCCGGCAAATCGGCTTCCACACCCAGCCAGACGACGGGGCCGACCGGCGCAACGAAAGGCGGGAGGCGATGAGCCGCAGGGGCGGCACATTCTCCCGGAAGTATGACAAAATAGATATTGACTTACCAAACACTATTGGTATCCTATATCCATGTCAACGGCAACTAAGACAGATACGGTTTACTTCTCGGTGAAGGGCCAGGTCGTCATTCCTCGCTGGCTCCGCCGGGAGTTTGAAATCGAGGAGGGCACCCGCGCCTACGTGCAATCCACCCCGCAGGGCATCCTCATCAAGCCCGTCACCCGCACCTACATCAAGAACCTGCGCGGCTCGCTCAAGGGTAGCGGCGTGATGAAGGCATTGATGGAAAACCGCAAACGCGAACAGGAGCTTTGACATGGCCACCAAGGTTCTGGATAGCTGGGCGCTGATCGCCTTCTTTGAGGACGAACCGGCGGCGGACGCCGTGGAGAAGCTGCTTCAGCAGGCCGCCGACGAGAAGCACAAGCTCCTGATGAGCGTGGTGAACTGGGGCGAGGTCTATTACAACACCATGCGCGAGGTGTCCCAGGAGGCCGCCGAGCAGAAAGCCCACGAGATCGCCGCGCTGCCCATTGACATCATCGGCGTGAGCGACGACCTGGCGCTGGTCAAACAAGCTGCCATCTTCAAAGCCACGCACAAGGTGGCCTACGCCGACTGTTTCGCCGCCGCGCTGGCCAAACAGAAAAACGCCGAACTCGTCACCGGCGACCCGGAGTTCAAGGCGGTAGAGAAGGAGATCAAGATCAACTGGCTGGCATGATACCGCCGCTAGAAAAGACTTTCCCCGCAAGTTTGCGGGAGAACCTGTTGCCACCGGTGCAACGGTTGCGATAGGCTGACTGCGTTCGCAAGAAACGAATGAGATAACGACAACACAATTTGATTTCGCGTAGCTTCGGCTGCTGTCCAACACGAAACCTAGGAAATTTCGACAAGACACAGCGCTTGAAGTGCGCCCCACCCGGGGCGCATCGAAAGCGTTCTCTTGTGGGCCCTCCTAGGTGCCTGTGTTGGGGCGTAAGTAAATGCGTCCCATTTCTTTTCAGGCACCAGAGACCCACAGAGACAGTCACCACACAGGGCTGATTCGCACGCGAGCGAACTCAGCTCATGCCCACGGACAAGACACCCCAGTCTCTGACCTGCCTCGACCTCTTCTGCGGTTGTGGTGGCTTCACCCTTGGTATGGAGCGCGCCCGTTTCAGGTGTCTTGCCGCAATTGATTTCAACAAGGAAGCCATCGCCACGTTCAAGGCTAACTTCAGCAAGGAAACAAGAGCCTTCCGTAAGGATTTGTCCCGGTTTTCCCCGGACAAACTCGCCGCGAAGATCGGGGTCAACACGGTGGATGTCATCGTTGGGGGGCCGCCCTGCCAGGGCTTCAGCACCGTGCGCCAGGTGGATGCGGCCAATCACGGTCCACGCGTGCGGCGCGACAAGCGACGCTACCTCTTCCGCTACTTTCTTGATTACGTGGCGGCCTTTCGGCCTCGCGTCTTCGTGATAGAAAACGTCATGGGCCTTCAGAGTGCCGCCAAAGGCAAGTTCTTCACGTTGGTTCAAGCGGAGGCTCGGAATCTGGGCTACCGAGTGCAGGCCCAGGTTGAGGAGGCGCGGTTCCTTGGCGTGCCCCAGAAACGCCGCCGCCAGCTTGTCATTGGCGTCCGCAACGACGTACCGGGATACTTTGCCGGCGAGTTGCGGCCTGCCTCTCGCGTGGGTGACCATCTGGCGCGAAACTTGTGGGATGCCATCGGCGACCTCCCGGAATTGCTGGCTGGCGAAGGGAACGAAGAAACTGACTACGACCTCCTGCTACGAGAAGTGTTCTTCGCCGAGCGCGGAGAGAAAGCCCGGCACTACCTGCAAACGGTCTTGGAGATTGACCGTGCCCCACGCCTGACGGCTCACCGCGCCCGACCGCACAACGAAAAGGACCTGCGCGACTTTGCCCGGCTGCGCGAGGGTGAGCACAGTGGCGAGGCGGAGGCTCGTGGCGAGAAGATGGAGTTTCTCTACAAACGCTCCTGTTTCAAGGACCGCTACAAGCGCCAGCACCGGGAAGAACTTTGCTCAACCATCGTTGCCCACTTGAGCAAGGACGGCCTGATGTTCATCCACCCAACTCAGAACCGCTCCCTTACTCCACGCGAAGCGGCACGCATCCAGACGTTCCCGGACTGGTTCGCGTTCCCGGTGGCACGCACACACCAGTTCCGCCTGATCGGCAACGCGGTGCCGCCGTTGGTGGCGGAAGCTGTTGGCGAGGAAATCCGTGATTTCCTGACTGCTGCCACCCAGCCAGCCAACCAAGTTATCCCGTTTGAAATCGCGCCGCTTCCCGCCACAGAGGAGCAGGCTGTAGAATGGTTGCGCCCACTCCTCGACATGCCGCCCACGACTCTTAGACGAGTCGCGCCTGATGATTTCAAGCGTGCATGGTTCGCCATTGCCTTCCTATATGCCGGGCTGCATCCCGACAGTGCGCTCGACCACGGCGAAGCCATCTGCCGGAAGTGCGAAGGTGAATACGCACCGGTCGCAGCCATCGAGCCAAGACTGTCAGCACCCTACTACGAGCGCAGTGGTTGGCCGGTAGTGCTTGCTCCCATTGCGCGTGAAGCATGGAGGCGCTACCGAAGCCAGGCGCTTGCCGAAGCTGAGTTTTACTGCTCCGAAGCCCAGATGGCTGGCATCTGCTACCGAAGCCCACAACTGGCGGAGGAAGTCAGGATTCAACGTGTAGATTTCAACTCAACAAAGGATATCCAAGGATGAAACCACAGTGGCATTTCAATGAAAGAAGAGCCTGCGACCGGATGAGGGACTCGGCAAACGATGCCTTCTTCACGGCGGAGAGCCTTGAAAACCTAAGCGAAGCGCTAGTGCGCGAAGGCATTCAGAACTCGCTGGACGCCGCACAGCGAGGTGGTGCCAGCGAGCGGCAGGTCACGGTGAGAATCGCGCTGGTGACAGGGGCGACGGAGCACGCTCGCAGTGCGCTGCTCGCCTTGTTTCAGCCGGCTCGCGTCCATTTTGAAAGAGGCTTGGGTAACGGCAACTTCGCTGACTTACTCAACGGCGATATCGGCTTTCTAGTCTTTGAGGACTTCGGAACCAAGGGGCTGAACGGAGACGTTTCAGAGTGGCAGTTGGAACGTGCGGACAACAACGCGTTCCTTAGCTTCTTCCGGGCGGAAGGCCGCTCATCGAAGACCGGTGACAACCTGGGACGCTGGGGAATTGGCAAGCAGGTTTTCCCCACTGCCAGCCGTCTGCATTCCATGTTTGGCCTGAGCGTCCGCAGCGACACGCCGACAAAAGTACTCATGGGTTCCGCCGTAGTCCGCAGCCATTCGGTTGCCGGCAAGGATTTCCAGCCGGATGGCTGGTTCGGCTGCCGTGCCAACGAGAGCGAACAAGTGCTGCCAGTGACCGAATCGGACTTCATTCAGCAATTCGAGCAAACGCTTGGCCTCAAACGGCAAGACAAGCCAGGGCTTTCGGTCGTGGTGCCCTGCGTGGATGACCGTTTAAGCATGGAGGATTTGCGACGGGCAGTGGTTCGAAACTTCTTCTGGCCTGTTCTGCTTGGGGAACTTGTGGTCGAACTGGAAGAGCCAGGACACAGCCACCGCATTGATGCTGAATCCATCGCTGTGCATCGGTCGGTGCTACAGCCATCGGAGGCTGCCGTGGTTGAATTCGCTGCTTGGGCTGCGTATGCGAAGCCGGCCGAAATTGTGAAGCTCTCCGAGGAAGTCGCCAAGCAACCTGATTGGCGAAAGAGCGGTGAGTTGCTTCTGTCCGACGCCAAGCTGAGCGAGATTCGTGCGCGGATGGAAACAAGTCAGAAGGTCGGGGTGAGGATTCCGGTCCGCGTGCGCCCCAAGGACGGGCGGCCCGAAGCTATGTCGCACTTCACCGTTTTCATCGCGCCATGCCGTGATGCCGGCCACCGGCCTCTATTCCTGCGAGACGGCATTCTTATCAAAGACGTCCGTGCTCCACAGTTGCAAGGTTGCCGCTCACTCGTCGAGGTGGCAGACCCGCCGCTGGCTGGCTTGCTGGGGGACGCGGAAGGTGTGAACCACACGCAATGGCAAAAGGATTCGCCCAAGTTCCACAACCGCTATTTCCATGGTCCTGACACCATCAAGTTCGTGACGCGAAGCGTGTTTGAAATCATGCAGGCCCTCCACGCGCGCGATACCAAAGGAGAGCCTACCTTGCTCTTGGACCTGTTTTATCTTCCAACCGACGACGGTCCTGTGGAACCTTCCAAAAAGCCCAAGCCGGGTGAGGATGCCAAACAGAGCGAGCCTCCTGGTGGGGTGCTGCCGAAACCGAAGCGGTTTGAACTCCGCCAAGTTGAGGGCGGCTTCCTCCTCAAGCCAGGCAATGCTCCACCAGAATCGTTCCCGGTCAGGGTCCGCATTGAGGCGGCCTACGCTGTGCGGCGAGGGAATGCCATCAAACGATGGGCGTCCGACGATTTCATTTTCACGCGCCAGCCACTCAGACAGGAGCCAAAGGCGAACGGGGTTGTTGTGACTCGTGAAGAAGACAACTCACTCGAACTGGAATTGCGCAAGCCCGACTTCCAATTTGGCGTCTGTGGTTTTGACAAGAAGCGCGACTTGGTGGTACGCGCGATTGAATTGAAAGGTGGCGATGAAGAGAACATTTAACTACACGGGACGGCAAAACATCAAACGGAACCACGTTTCGATCACGCTTCGCGAGGATCGCGGAACGTGGGTATTTGATGCCGACTTGCGCTTGGCGGAATATCGCTTCCCGCGCAATGCCGAGGTCTGGCTGGAGGCTCACCGGCAAAACCTTTGGATGCAGTTTGCTTGGGGCACGGTGTCTGACATGCGCCCCACACCGAACCGGCGCCTGGCCGAGTTCGACGTGCCGGACGGCATCTTGTTCCGCGTACGGGTGGTCCAACCGCCCGGCCAGGAGCATCACAAGCTGCTTGGCGAGGCAGACGGTCTGAACTTCGTCAAAGCGGGTGAGGCCAGCGACAAGCGGCGGCCTTTACTGGAGCCGGTGCCAGACACCCTTGGCGAACTGCTCTGGAAACTGGACTTGGAGCACGAGCCTCCGCGCTTGCTTGTCAATATCGAAGCCAAACCAAGCTGGCGAGACTTGGCGCGCACTCAGCACTTTCTCGCGCTGGTTTATCCCGAAGTCTTGCGCCGGTTGCTGACTCGCGTGCTGATTGACGAACAGTGGGCTGAGGACGACGAAGGGCCGGGCTGGCAGGCGGACTGGGTGCGCTTCGCACGGAGTCTCGGCGTTTCCCTTTCACTTCCAAGTCCTGACCAGAAGCAGGACCGCGAAGCTTGGATTGACGAAGCCGTGGCCGCATTCGCGCGCCGCCACCAACTACGGACTAACTTGGATTTAACCTTTGAGGAGGAAACACGCCCATGAAACTATGCCGTTTCAATGCTGATGGAGTGAAGGCTTTCGCCATGTATCGCGCCCGACTGGCGCTGGAACCTACGCTTGCACCACCACTCGGACTTCTGACAGACCCGGCAGTGACAGAAACTCTGCCAGGAAACGTTGAAGTCGTGGTCCGTTCGTTTGCCAATCGTCTTGAAGCTGGCTTGTTCTTCAATGAACTGCTCGACAAGGCAGGAACCAACCTTCCGGAACGCGACCAAGGTTTGTGGACTTGGCTGACACTCTTCTACTTCGATGAGGTCTGTCCGGCAGATGGATTCGGCAGGCGCGACCCGAAAGACGAAGCGCGTCTGATACCGATCCTGGACAACCACCAGCGGTTCTATCGCCATTTGTTGGTGGGGCCATTCCTCATCGTGCGAGCACACCGCGACTCACCGCAGCGGGCGATAGCCATGCTCTGCAATCCTCTGTGGAAGCCCGGTGAAATAGCCGAGCAACTTGCCTCGCGGAAGGAACTGGTGACCAACCGCGCCGTCGCCGAAGCGGCTACCCAACTCTACTACGACCCAGCCAAAACCTCCTTCAAACGCGGAGCAGGCTCAGACGTGCGCGGAGCCGCGCGCCGGCTGGCAACCTTGCTCAACCAGCTTGACCTGACGTGGTATCTCTACGGCCTGAGCGCGACGGAACTGCTTCAGCTCTTACCCAAAGAGTTCGACCGATTCCGCCAGCGGGCCGCTTGAGCTTGGAATGGCCGACGTCTTCACCCAAGCCAAGCGCTCAGAGGTGATGTCCCGCATCCGCTCGCGCGGGAACCGGGACACGGAACTGGCGCTGGCGAAGCTATTTCGACGGCACGGCATCACCGGCTGGCGGCGGAACCAGCACGTTTTCGGCAAGCCAGACTTCATCTTTCCAAAGCTGCACATGGCGGTGTTCGTGGACGGCTGTTTCTGGCACGCCTGCCCGAAGCACGCCACGAAGCCCCGCAACCACGCCGCGTTCTGGCGGAAGAAACTGGCGGCGAACCAAGCGCGGGACCGGAAGGTGAACCGCACCTTGCGCGCGGCGGATTGGCGGGTGGTGAGAATTTGGGAACATGAGTTGCAGAAGCCGACGCGTTGCCTGGCGCGGATTCGCAAGGCGCTGCTTCAAAGGTGAGGTTTTTTCGGCTTTCGGGGCTTGGAGATTTCTTGGTTGGCCGTTAGAGTCGGCACCCGATGGCCATGATGCTTTACGACCTTTTGCCCCGCGACGAGAACCTCAGCAGCGATAACCTGCTGGGGAAGTTCCTGGATTACGTCGCGGGCCGACGACTTACACTCTACCTGGCGCAGGAGGAGGCGGTGCTGGAGTTATTCGAGGAGAAGAATGTCATCCTGAACACGCCCACTGGGTCGGGTAAGTCGCTGGTGGCAACGGCGCTGCACTTCGCGTCACTGGCGCGGGGGAGGCGGTCGGTCTATACCTGCCCGATCAAGGCATTGGTGAATGAGAAGTTCATGGCGCTGTGCCGCGAGTTTGGGCCGGACAATGTGGGTCTGGCCACCGGCGATGCCTCGGTGAATCGCGACGCCCCCATCCTATGCTGCACCGCCGAGATACTCGCTAACATCGCGCTCCGAGAGGGTTCGGACGCCAAGGTGGATGACGTGGTGATGGACGAGTTTCATTGGTATGCCGACCGTGACCGCGGTGTGGCCTGGCAGGTGCCGTTGCTCACTTTGCGGCACACGCGGTTCCTACTGATGTCCGCGACGCTAGGCGAGACCGAGTTCTTCGCTCAAGAGTTGACTAAGTTGACCGGACGCGCGACCGCCACGGTGAAGTCCGAAACGCGGCCGGTGCCGCTGGAGTTCGGTTACTCGGAAATCCCGCTGGCGCAGACATTGGAAAAGCTGGCGGCGGAGAAGAAGGCGCCGGTGTATGTGGTGCATTTCACACAGATGGATGCGGCCCAGAGCGCGCAGGATTTCACCAGCATCAACGTCTGCACCCGGGAGGAGAAGAACGCCCTCGCCAACGAGATTGCCGGGTTCAAGTTCACCAGTCCCTACGGCCCGGAGATTCGCAAGTGGCTCAAGCATGGGATCGGGATTCATCACGCCGGGTTGCTGCCGAAGTATCGCGTGCTGATCGAGCAACTCGCGCAGAAGGGCCTCCTCAAGATCATCTGCGGCACGGACACCTTGGGCGTGGGCGTCAACGTGCCGATCCGCACGGTGCTGTTCACGCGGCTGTGCAAATTCGACGGGCAGAAGACGGGCATCCTGAGCGCGCGGGATTTTCATCAGATTAGTGGGCGGGCGGGGCGGAAGGGATTCGATGACCAAGGCTGGGTCGTGGCGCAGGCACCGGAGCATACAGTCGAGAACCTCAAGCTAGAGGAGAAGGTGGCGAAAGGCGGTAAGAAAGGCGTGAAGCGCAAGCAACCGGATCATAACTTCGTGAACTGGGACGTGAAGACGTTTCAACGACTCATGGCGGCCCCGCCGGAGCGGCTGGTATCGCGGTTCCAGGTAACCCACGCGATGCTGTTGAATGTGCTGAGCCGTGAAGGCGATGGTTGCGCGGCGATGCAGCGATTAATCCGCGACTGTCATGACACACCCCGGCAGAAGAAGGAGCATACCAAGCGGGCGTGGCAGTTATTCCGGTCCTTAGTGGAACGGAAGATTATTGAGATAGTGGGGCAGGCGTCCGCGCCTTCCGGAAGTCCTGCGGACGTCTCCGTCCGCACGGACACTGCAAGCGGGGACGCTTGCAGGACAGTCGCAGGCGAGGACGCCTGCGCCACTAAGCGGCGGAAGCTCCGCGTGAACATCGAGTTACAGGACGATTTCTCGATGGACCAGACACTGTCGCTTTATCTGTTGGAAACCATCCCGCTGGTCAACCCGGAGCAGGAGGATTACGCGCTAGTGGTGCTTACTCTGGTCGAGTCCATCTTGGAAGAGCCAGTCATCATTCTCAGGAAGCAGCTCGACAAAATCAAAGGCCGGGCCGTTGCCGAGATGAAGGCGGAAGGCCTGGACTATGACCGGCGCATGGAGGAACTGGAGAAGCTCGAACATCCGAAGCCTAATCGCGAGTTCATCTATTCGACCTTCAACGCTTTCGCCGACAAACATCCGTGGGTGGGCCAAGAGAACATCCGGCCTAAGAGCATCGCGCGGGAGATGTTCGAGACCTTCCGCTCCTTCGCCGACTATATCCGCGACTATGAGCTTCAGCGCAGTGAGGGCTTGCTGCTGCGGCACTTGAACAGCGTGTTCAAAGTCCTGGCGCAGACCGTGCCCGACACGGCGAAGAACGACACTTTGCGAGAGATGGAACTCTATCTCGGCACGATGATCCGGCAGGTGGATTCCAGCCTGCTCGACGAATGGGAGAAGCTGCGCAATCCGAGTTATCAGCGCGCCGAGACTAAGGAAGTCCGACCGCCCGGCGCCGAGGAAGCCGCCGCCGACATTACGCGGGACACCAAGGCGTTCACGGCAGCCATTCGCAATCGCATCTTCACCTTCCTGCGCGGGTTAGTGATTGGAGACTACGAGGCGGCGCTCGGGGCACTGGTGGAAACGGAGAGACGGAGAGACGGAGAAACGGCGACTAGGGAAGCCGTCGCCGTCTCACCGATTCGCCGACTCTCCGATTCAGAAGGTAACGCCTGGACCGCCGACCGCCTGGCCAAACTCATGGACGACTATCTCGCCGGCCACAAGCAACTCCTGCTCACTCCTGAGGCCCGCAACATGCGTCACACCTACGTCACGCCGTCGGAGGACAAGCTGACCTGGCGCGTCCAGCAAGTGCTCGTGGATCCCGAAGGCCACAACGATTGGGTGGCCGAGTTCCGCGTTGACCTCGCGGCATCGCGCGAAGCTGGGGAGCCCGCGCTCCGCTTGGAGCGGGTTGGACCGCTTGTCTGAACTGCGCGGTTGCGAACCGTCTGCTACTCGCTTCAAGCGCCGGCACCTTACGGCAAGCGGAGGCGGTAGCGGCGGGTGGGATAACGCCAAGAAGATCGTGGAAGTGGACATGCTGTAACCCACCATCCCCGCGATATCCCTTTCCATCGGCTGATGACGCTGTTGCTGCCCGGTGTCACCTGATGCGCGAAGAAGGCCCGCCCGCCGCCGTTGGTGCCGTTCCACGGCTGGCAGGTCAAGAAGCCGCAGTCGCAACCCACGCCGGGCGGCTCATCAGCGTGCCGCTCAGGTGATTGGTGTTGGCATCGAAGGCGGTCATGCCCGCGCCTTCGGCCATCCGGTAGTACGCCATCAGCCCTGGTTCCACGCCGACCAGACTTCGGTTCATGTCAGACGGGATCTCCGCTTGGCTGCGGGCCACGTTCCAGATGCGGACTTCGGCCATTTCCACTGGGGCATTTGATCTGCCCCCGGGCCAGACGCCGCGAGCGACGTAGTTGTTTCTACGCACGACGTCGTCGGGCCTGCCCATCCCGAGTCGGTTGGTAACTTCCACGCCGTTAACCAGGATGCGCCCGGTTTCACCGCTTAGCCGTATCCAGGCAGATGAACTGACCACGGATTTCACGGATGACACGGAGAGGTTGGATTTCGCCAGCCAGTCACTGTTTGGTGAGTCAACCAAAGCTTAAGAAATCACCGTTCTCCGCCGTTGGCACGACTCCGACGTGGTTTTCGTCTGAACCTGGGAACAGCAGTTGGAAATAGAACAACGAAGAAACAAAGCAACCAGGACGGGTTGAAAACGAATCACCGGGGCGTGACCGGCTTCACCTGCCGGGGGGATGGTTTTGATGGAGGGAAACTGTGAGCTTGGCATTATGACTCGGTCTTTGTGTCTTATACACAGCGACATAATTCATTGCGGATGTGTGCTGGAGGAAGTAAGGTCAGGCATGCGCCTGTTAACACTGTCCGCACCGGGGCACAGCCGCGCTGTGCTACAACAGGAGATTAAC
>CAINDV010000246.1 GCA_903847485.1 uncultured Verrucomicrobiota bacterium | reverse complement strand
GCTGATCAAGACCGCCATGGGCAACCGCGCCCTTGGTTTTGATTTCCGTCCGCCCTCCAGCGGCCGAACCCAGCCCACCAACCAGTGGGAGTCCCTGGAATACAAGCTCATGGTTGAAGGCGTCCGCAAGACGCTCGACCAGATCGCCAAGATCGTGCCCGGCTACCAGGGCCAGGGCTATGAGATGGCCGGCTTCGGCTGGTTCCAAGGTCACAAAGACCAAGGCACGACCAAGGAGGAGTACGAGAAGAATCTGGTGAACCTGATCAACGACCTGCGCAACGAGTTCAAGGCACCGAAGATGCCCGCCGTCGTGGCCACGGTCGGCTTCGGCGGCTACCGCATGGCGGAGGTGTTCCGGCCGATCTGGGCAGCGCATATGGCGGTGGGTGATCCGCAGCAGCACCCTGAATTTGCCGGCACGGTGGCCTCAGTGGGCACCCGTGATTTCTGGCGGGAGGTGGAGGAGTCGCCAAGGTCGCAGGACTATCACTACAACCGCAATGCCGAAACCTACCTGCGGGTGGGAGAGTCCATGGGGCGGGCGATGGTCCGCCTGCAGGGCGGCAGGCAGACGCGATTCCCAAGTCGGATCGCGAAGCCCGGGTCGCCGCCGAAGTGGCCGCCGCAGCCGCCAAACCGGTGCCGACGGCAGAGCAGAAAGCCGCTTCGCTGGCGGCGCTCAAGCCGATGATCCTGGATGGCGCGCTGGTGGCATTCGTGAACAATCCTCGGTTCCAGCCGGAACTGAAGGCGGCGATCCAGGGCGAGAAGCCGGCTCGTGTGTCGCCGTTGTTGAATGATCCCTTGGATGAAGCGGCCGACTATTATCGTGCTGCGGGTGTTTCTGATTTCGATTGGAAACCGTTCGGCGGCCAGATCAAAGATGCCACCTGGGATTACTTCTGCTTCGATCTGCCGAAAGCGCAACCCGATCCCAAGTCCAAGGTCATCCCTGTAGCTCCGGTGACTTTGCCGGCGGGGATGGAGAATTGGTTTGCGCCGGACCTCGACGGGAAGAAGGCGGGGTGGCCGAGCGGCGCCGCACCTTTCGGAGTGGCAAAGGATCCGATCGCGTACCCGGAATGGTATGGCCCCAGCAAACGCGGCCCCGCCAGAACAGTGTGCGAGAAGGATGTCTTGCTCATGCGCCAGACCTTCGAGCTTCCGCCCGTGAAAGACGGTCACCGTTACCGCATCCGGGTTAATGGCAGCGTCCACGCCAATTCCGGCGAGGGCTACGCGATCTATGTCAACGGCAAGCTGCTGATCGAGTCGAAAGCCGGCATCACCGCTTGGCGCCGGGAGGGATGGAGGCCGCGCGGCAGCCATGTCTGGGCCAATTTCCGCGACGAAGTCAAGGGCGGCAAGGTGACCATCGCGGTCAGCAACTTCCCGATGAACAACCGGACCGCCGATGGTTTCCTGCCGGCCTCCCGCGACCCCCTCAGCATCTGGCTGGAAGAGATGAAAATCCCGCCGCTGGAGTAGAAACATGAGAATACTCCAAGAACTCATGAATCCCTCCGCTTCAACACCCCATCGTCGCGCCTCTGCGTGGCTCGCAGCCGCGCTGGCCTGCGCCGCCATCGCACACGGCGCCGAGCGCAAGCCCAACTTTCTGTTCCTCTACACCGACGATCACCGCTGGGACGCGATGGGCGTCGTGCAGCGCGAGCAGGGCGCGCGGGCGCGCTTCCCGTGGTTCAAGTCGCCGAACATGGATCGGCTCGCCGCCGAGGGTGTGCGCTTCCGCAACGC
>CAINDV010000245.1 GCA_903847485.1 uncultured Verrucomicrobiota bacterium | reverse complement strand
TCACGGAACTTTCCAGTTCCGTGTCGGGCGACTGGAAAGTCGCCCGCACCGGCAGGCTGGAAAGCCTGCCCCACACTACCGACTCTGTCGAGCTTCGGAGTTCGGGTTCAACGGAGAGGGGCAAATAGTCTGCTGTCCGCAATCCTAAACTGACCCTGCCAGCAGGTCAGTTCGGCGGAAGCATTTGGGAATTTCGCCATGGGCCGCTCGCTCTGCCTTGCGCCTCCCCTTCCTGAGTTCCTGAGTTCCTAATTCCGCAATTCCGAGTTCGGTTTCAAAACAGTTCGTAGAGCGACTCCTGGCCCAGGTGCTTGAGATAAGGCCCAGCGAGGCCCGCCAGCGGTCCCGGAGCGCCAATGGAAATCCAGTCATCCACGCTGCCGCGAAAGCAGAAGCGCTCCGGAGCGAACCACCGCCGTTCGGCGTCCAACAGCGTGAAACGCATCACCGTTTGGTAATGGGCGAATTGCTCCGCGATGCGTTCCTGCTCCCGCACCGACAGATGCCGCGCCGTTTCACGCATCAAGCGAAGGTTGTCGCTGGCTTCATGGATGATTACGACTTTGCCCTGTGCTTCGACTTGGTACCGCATCCCGGCGCGCGGCTGGGCTTGCGGGCGGCGGATGAGGTCGAGTTCGTCCTCGCGGATCAGTTGTCGCGGCTGCCGGCGCAGGAATACTTGTCCATTCACCGTCTCGTGAATCTCGAAACCTTCCGGCACATGATCCGCCATCGGACCGGCGGCCTTCGTTGACAGGCAGTGCTGCGTGCCGCCGCCACGCTTAGGGCCGGTGTGCAGGTAGTAGGTCTTACCGGTGCGGCTGGTGTGGGTGGCGGACACGAGGGCTTTAATTGGTTGCCGGATACGCGATCTACACTACGTCCTGATACATCTGGTCTTCTCCAAACTGCAAAAACTTCTGGAAGAAGAACACAAACCGCGCCTCCGGCAAGTCCGCAGGTAGCACCTTCTTGGTTCTCTTGTGATAGGCATCAAGCAGGCCGGGCACCCGGACGGCGTCGAACAAGAAACTGAAACCGCTGGTCATCACGATGCCCCGCACGACCAGCAGCCGACAGAAAAAGGCCGGCCTCGAGCCGATGCTAAGCAAAGAGTCGCTCAGGCCCAGGTCCGTAAGCCACACATCGGGGTGTTCCGGTGCCAGCAAATCCCGCAGCCGAATCTGGTGTTCCGCCGGCCGCACCACGTCAGCCAAAAACAGGGAGGTTCGGGATTGGCAGCAGGCCGCCAGACACTCGGCTTCCAGCAGAGTTAAGCCCGCCGCCACTGGGTCCACGCTCTCAGCCAGGGATTTCCCCTGAACGCGGTATTCGGAGAACCAGAAGTCCATGAAGGCGTTTTGCGCCACTTCACCGTCGAAGATCAACGTCTTCCCGCTGATGGGCAGTGTCATCCGCTTGGCAGCGAGAAGCATATTGAAGTCCAGGTGCCTGGTGGCCGCCAGCGACTTGCTGTGCATGGACTTGCCGGCGGCGCGGATTTCTTGATAGAGCGTCATATTGTTAGCTGGCGCAGCATCCCAATTCGCCGTGCTGTTGGCAACCACCCTGCAGGCTCATGTCATGCAGGCTCAGCCAGAACTTCGAGAGCGGCCGGTGGCGGGCAGTAGTGGAACAGTCATCCTTCCTGTCAGGGCATTGCCTGGTCGCCCGCCATGGTGATTTTCATTGAGCCTGATTCGGAGCGGCGTAGCTTGAGGGTCGCCCGTGGCCGTGGCGGTTGGTCCGGCGGCGCGCGGCACTGTGGGGAACGCGTTTGTGAGCAACCAATACACTTCAACTGCCGTCGCCAAGACGCGGCCGCCGGCCCAACCGGCTCCGGCGGCGACGCGCCGGTTTCGTTACTGTGTGCTGGCGGCGCTGGCGGCGCTGGTGCTGGCCGCTGGTGTTCTTGGCGGGCAGCGGTTGGCCGCCCGCGCCGACGTGGAGTTGCGGGCGAGCTTGCTGGAGCAGGCGACAGCCGTGGCGCACGCGCTGGACCCGGAGTTGGTGAAGTCGCTGTCGTTTTCCCCCACGGACGAGAGTCGGCCGGAATTCCAGCGGCTGCGCGCCCAGATGCGGGCTTACGCCGGCGCGCTGGATTTGCGCTCCCTTTACAGCCTGGCGTTGCGCCATGGGAAGATCGTGTTCGGGCCGGAGATTTTCGCGGCGGAAGACCCTCTGGCTTCGCGTCCAGGCACGGTGTATCAGCGGCCGGCGAGGGAGGATATCGCGGTGTTTCAGACGGGCCGGCCGGTGGCGTTTGGGCCGCAGACGGACGAGTACGGAACTTTCATTTCGGCGCTGGCACCGGTGCTGGACCCGCGCACCGGGGAGGTGCTCATGGTGGTGGGAATGGACGTTGACGCCAAAGTCTCGCAGGCCGCCATCTGGCGGGCGCACTGGCGGCTACGGTTGCTGGTGACGGCGTTACTGGCGGCGCTGCTGGCCGGGGCGCTGGCGTTGGAATGGCGCGAACGGCGGCCACTGGCCACCTGGGGACCGCTGCGGCATCTGGAGACGGTCTTGTGTGCGGTGTTCGGGTTGCTGCTTACCGGGATGGGCGGATGGTTCGTCCATGATGCCGAGCGAGGTTCGCGGCTGGAGTCTCTCGCCGTCCTGGCCCAGGCGCAGGCTGAAGGAGTCGCCGCCGTGTTTCCGTATTTGAGTGATCGGCTGGAGTTGCTGGCGCGCTTTTTCGAGAGTGATAAGCGGGTGGATCGGGAGGAGTTTCGCGCTTACGCCGAACCGCTGGTGCGGGACGGTCTGGCGGAGGTGTGGGCGTGGGTGCCGGCCGTGGGCGCGGCAGAGGTGGCGGCGCTCACCGAACAGGCGCGGGCCGACGGCCGGTCGGATTTCGCTGTCTGGCAGCCAGATGCGGCGGGTCGGCGGGTGCCGGCGGCGGGGCGCGCGGTGTATTATCCGGTGCTCTATGCCGAGCCGTTGACGACCAACGGGCTGCCGCTGGGCGGCGATCTGGGGGCGGAACCGCAGTGCCAGATGGGGTTGGCGGCGGCCGCCAGGACTGGTCTGGCCACGGCGGTCGAGGTTCGGGCACCGGGGCTGCCGGATGGGTCACCGCCGGATTTGCTCGTGTTCCGGCCGGTGTTTTCCCGGCGGGAGTCGTCCAGACAGTGT
>CAINDV010000244.1 GCA_903847485.1 uncultured Verrucomicrobiota bacterium | reverse complement strand
TTCTGAAAGCCCTGAGTCGAGTGCCTGAGCCAGTCCATCGAGCGCCACGAACTGGAAAGCCGGATGCGGGAGAACCGCCTGTCCGGTTTGGGTGGGGGGCGACGGAGCCATCCGTTCTCTATCCACATCGTCTTGGTCGTGGCTCCGCAGGAGCGTCGCCCTACCGTTCCGCGCCGGGGTTTTGCCAGCGCCTTACGGTTCAGTGAGTTTGCTCCCTCCGTTGTTTCCTCGGTTTGTGTCTGTTCTATCTGTGTCCATCGGTGGCCGTCGGTAGTTTCTATTGCATAGCAACGGCTTAGTCCGCCGAGTCTCTGCCGAAGGTGGCGCGGGCGTCCGCAGCACGGGTGGCGGGGCGGTGCGTGGCCAAAAGGAAGACCACAGGTTTCACCGAGGGCACCGATGGGGAAGTAACTCCGTTCAGCCCGAACACCGCAGTGGAAGGACGAATGACAAATGACGAAGGACGAATGAATGACGAAGGACGAAGCTCGAAACCCGCCTGTCTGCGTGCCCCGCACCGGCTGGCTGAGTTTTGGGTTGGACCAGGCGCGAGACTTGGCCCAGAACCTAACCGCTAGAAGCGACGATTCGTCATTCTTTCGTCATTCGTCATTCCACTGCGGAGTTCGGGCTCAGTGAGTGTAAAGTCCATTGAACCGCGAAGCGTCTAGAAAGCAATTTCCTATCAGTGCGTCCAGGCCCGCCCATTCCACACTCGCCGCCGTGCCCGGCAGCAGGTTGGTACACACCAACTCGCCATTGCGTCCCAAGGATGTAATCACCGGTGCCTGCCCCAGGGCAGGAGCCGCTACCAGAACCAGCGCCAGACCGCCGACCATCACCATCAATTTCGACTTAATGTGTTTCATGCTCGTCATGTTTTCTCTCAGGAGGTTCTTTTAAGACCCTGTAGGAGCCGACGTAAGGAGGCTTGGTTCTCAAAGACTACCGAGCCTCCTCACGTCGGCTCCTACAGGGTCTTGAAAGAACCCCGCTTATCCAGTTGGTTGCCAAGCGGGTCAAACGCAGAGGCGCGAAACGTGCAGAGAGACGCAGAGAAGGCCCTTTGGGAAACCTTCGCGTCCTCTGTGCCTCTGCGTTTAAGCCGTTTGGCAACCAACCGGATAAGCAGGGAAAGAACCTCTTGGTTCGTTGTTTGGTTCCCGACGGAGAATCACTCTCCCACCGAGTTCCGTGGCGGTGGTTCTGAGACTGCTATCGGTGAAGGGCAAGGCCCGTTATCGAATGTCTGGGCGCAGGGAGAAGTCCCCTCGCGTCTTGTCCCCGGAGACTCCGCCATCGCGTAATGACCTTGTGAATCAACCGGATTCTCGGTAAACAGGAAGCGCCACACGACACAGCGATGAATAATACTCAACCCTCGAAAGCGACCACGGGTAACCTTGGTCGCTGGTCGTTATTCCTAGGCCTCCGGCCCTTCGACAAATCCCGGTTGCTTCCCGACATCCTGGCGGGCATCACCCTGGCGGCGGTGAACATCCCGCAGGCGATGGGCTACACGAAGATCGCCGGCACGCCTGCCGTCACCGGCCTCTACACGCTGCTGCTGCCGGTGATCGCCTTCGCGGTGTTCGGCGCGTCGCGCTACCTCGTCGTGGCCGCCGACTCAGCGACAGCGGCGATTCTCGCGGTGGGCGTCTCGCCGCTGGCGGCGGTGGGCAGCCCGAAGTATCTGGCGCTGGCCTCGATTGTGGCGCTGCTGGCGGCGGGGTGTCTGCTGCTCGCGCGGTTGCTGCGGCTGGGATTTCTCGCGGATTTCTTGTCGCGCACGGTGCTGATCGGCTTTCTCACCGGCGTGGGTTGCCAGGTGGGCATCGCGGTGCTGGGCGAGATGCTGGGCATTCAGGTGGATAGCCGCCAGACCGCCGTGCAACTCTGGACGGTGCTTACCAAGTTGCCGCAATTGCACTGGCCCACGCTGGCGATCTCGGCGGGGGTGGTGGCGGTCATTCTCGGCACGCCCCGGCTGGCACCGCGGGTGCCGGGGCCGCTCCTGGCGGTGGGCGGGGCGATTGCGCTGAGCGCGTTTCTGGATTTTGGCGGACACGGGATCGCGGTGCTCGGACCGGTGGTGGGCGGACTACCGCGGTTGGGTTTTCCCGATGTGTCGTGGGCTGAGGTGCTCACCCTGTTGCCGACGGCCGGCGCTTGTTTTGTAATGATCGTGGCGCAAAGTTCAGTGACGGCGCGGGCCTACGCCACGCGGCATCAGCAGACGCTCGACGAGAATCGCGAACTACTCGGCTTGGCCGCGGCGGATGCGGCCGCCGCTGTCAGCGGCACCTTCGTCGTGAATGGCAGTCCCACCCAGACCGCCATGGTGGAAACCTCCGGCGGCAGCAGCCAGGTCACGCATCTTACCACCGCCGCCGTCGTCGCAGTGGTGCTCCAAGTCTTGACCGGTCCGCTGCGTTTTCTGCCGCTGTGCGTGCTGGGGGCGATTGTCTTTGTCGTGGCGGTGCATCTCATTGATGTCAGCGGACTGCGCAAGCTCCGGCGCAAAAGCCCGAACGAATTCCTCCTCGCGTTGTTGACCACCGCCGCCGTCGTGTTCCTCGGCGTGGAACGTGGCATCCTGCTGGCCCTGGCGCTCTCGTTGCTCGATCATGTGCGGCACGGCTATCGGCCGCACACGGCGGTGGTACTGCGCGATCCGGTGGATCATTGGCAGATGGTGCCCGTGGCACCGGGCAAGATGACTGAGCCAGGTCTGGTGATGTATTGGTTCGGTGCCGACCTCTACTATGCCAATGCCAATCTATTCACCGAACAAGCCCGGCTGCTGGCCGCCGCCGGGCCGCCGAAAGTGCGCTGGCTGGTCGTGGACTCCGGGGCCATCACGGGCCTTGATTACTCCGCCGCCACCGCGCTGAAGCAACTCCAGAAAGATCTGGCTAAGCAAGAAGTCGTGCTGGCTTTCACCCGCGTCAACGATGCCTTCCGGGAGGACTTGGACCGGATGGAACTAACCGCCGCCATCGGCACGGAACATATCTTCCGCTCACGGAAAACGTGTATCGCGGCTTACCTGGCTGGCCATAGATGAAACCATCTTCGCCGCGGGTGCTGGCTAGTCCCGAATGACGACAGCCAAATGACGACAGCCAAATGACGAATGACGAAGCCCGAATGACGAATCGCCACCTCTGACCGGTCGGTTCTGTGCGGGGCGCGCAGACAGGCGGGTTTCGGGCTTCGGACTTCGTCATTCATTCGTCGTTCGTCATTCGTCATTTGCCTGTCGTCATTCGGGCTGAATGCAGCGCCTTGAAACCACCAGCGAAACAACTGAATGAAGCTGGTGCTGGTCTGGCTGGGCGGAACGAACCAGCCGTGCGTGCTGCTCTCGGCCACCAATGTGGCGCAGGCCCAGTCAAGCTGGACCCCGGTGGCGACCAACGCCGTCGGGCCAAATGGGTGGTTCACCAACAGCCGGCCGGTTAAACCGGGTGATCCGCAGCAGTTATACCTTTGTCCATCCCGTATAATTAACTAGTAGCGAACGGCGTTTTACAGCTTAATACAACGAGCAAACAGCAACACGAGAGACATTAGAACTGAACGATACAGGAAATGATTATGAAGAAAATGATGACAGGTTTGTGGATCGCTTGGGCAATGCTTTCAATTCCCGGCACGGTCGCGGCGGGCAGCGACAAGACCCTGGTATCCTGGGTCACCCTGGACAACCTCACCCAGCAGGGTGGTAGCGCCTTGACGCTCCAGCGCGGCGACGAGTTTGACGGGATCGTGTTCGGCGAAAGGGTTTCCCGCAAGTGGATGGCCGGCAGTGATTTCTTTAAGCGCACTCAGGGCGACCAACAGCCCAATGCGGTTGAGCAAGCCGACGATAAGACGCTGATCCAGATGGCGATTGTCTATGAAGGCAATCAGGTATCTATCTATCACAACGGCAAGCCTTATGCCTCCTACCAAGCCAACAATATCGCTCTGCTTAGTGCCAAGGATAACCTGGCGGTCTTCGGCCTGCGGCATGACGGGGCGGGGGGCGGCCAGAATCTGCATGGGGCGATTGAGGAGGCCAGGATTTATGACCGGGCGCTGACCGCAGAGGAGATTAGGAAGCTGGAGCCCAACAAGGAGTCGGCAATCAAGCCTTTCGCCTGGTGGACGTTTGAAAAGGGCAAGGAGGCCGACTTGATGGGGCGCTTTCCCTTCAACGAGCTGTCCGGTAGTGCCAAGATCGAGGGTGGCCGTTTGGTGCTCCAACAAGATGGCGCGCTGATCGCCAACGCACAGAACACCGTAGCTGCGGTCGAAACGCCGGCCATGCCAGCGAACCCGCCGGCGAACTGGCTGACTTATCATCTGGCTCATCCCGGTCCTGGGTCCGCCTTTCCCGGCGATCCGAATTGCGCCTTCTATTGGAAAGGCCGATACCACCTGCACTACATCTACAACAACAACCGGAAGGGTTGTTCCTTCGCCCATGTCTCCAGCACGGACCTGGTTCACTGGGTCTGGCACCCGACCACGCTCAGTCCGAAAACGACCGGCCATGGCATGTTCAGCGGCACGGGGTTCATTACCAAGGACGGCCAGTCAGCCATCATCTATCACGGGCAGGGGTCCGGCAGGAATCAGCTCGCTTTCGCTCTGGACGACCAGTTGGAACAGTGGACCAAGCCGGTTGCGATCAACCTCCGGGAGGCCTCCGGGGAGGAGTCCAAGGCGCGTCAATGGGATCCCGATTGCTGGCTGAATGGCGACACCTATTATGGGATATCCGGCGGTAATCCGCCGCATCTGATGAAATCTCCGGACCTTAAAGAGTGGCGGCATCTTGGCCTCCTGTTGCATGAGGACATGCCGACGACGCTGGGGGTCAAGAAGGAGGAGGACGTTTCCTGCGCCAACATGTTCAAGCTCGGCGACAAGTGGATGCTGCTCTGCATCAGCCACGGACTCGGGTGCCGCTATTACCTGGGCGACTTCAAAGATGAGAAGTATCTGCCCGACTTCCACGCCATGATGAACTGGCAGGGCTGGGATTTCTTCGCGCCGGAAAGTGTGCTGACCAAGGATGGCCGGCGCGTGATGTGGGCCTGGTGCAATGTGAGTGGCGCCCAGACCGGCATCCAGTCATTGCCGCGCGAACTAAGTCTGCCCAAGGATGGAGTGCTGCGCATCAAGCCGCTGCGGGAGCTTCAGGCGCTTCGTTATGACGAAACGAGCGAAGGAAACATCACCGTTCGTAGTGACAGCACCCAGGTGCTCAAGAAGATTGCCGGTGACACGCTTGAATTGGAGGTTACCTTCAAGCCGACGACTGCCAGGGAATACGGGGTGAACGTGTTCTGTGATGTGGCTGGCAATGGTTTTCCCATTACCATCAAGGCCGAGCGCAAGACGCTGGCCATCGGCAAGATCGAGGCACCGTTCGAGGTTAAGCAGGGCGAAGCGCTCAACCTGCGCATCTTCCTGGACAAAGGCATGGTCGAGGTGTTTGCCAACGACCGCCAGGCGGTGGTGTATATGCAGCAACACAAGCCGGAGGATGTCGGCGTAAGCCTTTTCAGCAGGGGCGGAGACGCCTCGGCGAAGGAAGTCAAAGGCTGGAAGATGAAGTCTATCTATGCCGTGCCGCAAACGGCCGCCGCGGAGCGAGTGGGCTTCAGCGACCGCTTCGACGGAAGACTGGGCGACGGGTGGACTTGGTTGCGCGAGAACCCGAAGACTTGGCGTCTGGCCGAGGGCACCTTGGATATTCGCGTCGAGCCGGGCGTCGCCGACACCGTTAAGAACGCGCTCTTACGGAAGGCCCCGGATCGCACCAAGGGGAAGGTGGCCATTGACGTGACGGTGACGTTCACCGCGCCTCCGACAAAGCAATTCGAGCAGGCCGGCCTGACGTGGTACCAGGATGGGAAGCCGGTGTTCAAGCTCGTCCTCGAACAGATTGATGGGAAGACTTATATCATCCCCGGGAAGATCGCGGCTCCGGAGAAGACGGTCCAATTGAGGCTGGTCGTGACGGCAGACCAGTTCACGGCTCAGTTCCGCCCCGACGCGAAGGGAGAGTTCCAGACCGTGGCGAGCGGGGCGCTCCCGCCCGGCACTAACGAGGAGATCAGCCTTCAGTGTTACAACGGACCGGCGGACGCAGAACACTGGGTCCGGTTTGAAGATTTCAGCATTGTCCAGTTGTCCGAGTAAAACACCTTCACCGAACCAGCCATGAAACTCCACACACTCACCATCAACCTGTCCCTTCTTTCTAGTCTCGCCGCTTCGGTCGCGGTGCTTTGCCTGACTGGCTGCAACCCGTCCTCCCCGGCACCCGCCGGCGGCGGCAAGCTCTTTGGCGTCTCGTTTCAGACGTTGAACAATCCGTTCTTCGTGGATGTGAACCAAGGGCTGAAAGCGGTCGTCGAAGCCAGAGGCGACCGGCTGGTCACCCTCGATGCGCAGTGGAATTCGTTGAAGCAGAAGAACGACGTGGCCGACCTGCTTCAGCAGCAGCCCGCCGCTATTTTCATCAACCCGGTGAACTGGGAGGGAATCAAGGGAACGCTCGTTGAGGCGAAGCGCAAGAAGGTGCCGGTCATCATCGTGGACGCGCCGGTGAGTGATCCCGAGCTCGTGCTCTGCCAGGTCGCGAGTGACAACGTCGAGGCCGGCCGCCTGGCCTGCGAGGCGCTGGCGAAGGTCAAGCCGGAAGCCAAGTTGGTCATACTCCATCTAAGCGTGAACAAGGCCTGCATTGACCGGGTGGCGGGCTTCAAGGCGGAAATGGCGAAGCACCCCGGCATGAAGCTGCTCGACACTCAGGAGGGCAAAGGGGCCGCGGAGGCGGCGCGTCCGGTCATGCGCGATTTGCTGGGGCGTTTCCCCGAACTCGACGCCGCGTTTCCTATCAATGACCCGAGCGCGCTGGGCACTATCTCGGCCATCGAGTCGGCGGGCCGCGCGAGACAGGTCACGGTGGTGACGGTGGACGGTTCACGCGAAGGCGCGGCGGCGATCCTGGCCGGCAAGCTGCACTCGACCTCGGCGCAGTTCCCGCGCGAGATCGGGCGCCTCGCGGCGGAGAAGGCTTACGAGCAGCTTGCCGGTAAGTCGGTGAACAAGGACATCGTCGTGCCGGTGAAACTCATTACGAAAGAAAACGCCGCCAGCCTCCTCGAAGCGAAGTGACACCCGCCCCGGAATCAACGGCGGCTTTGCTATCGTTGCGCGGCATCCGTAAGCGCTTCGGTGGCGTGGTCGCGCTGGAGGGGGTGGACTTCGATCTGCGCTCGGGAGAAATCCACGCCCTACTCGGCGAGAACGGCGCGGGAAAGTCCACACTCATTAACATCTTGGGCGGCATCCACTGCCCCGATGAAGGCAAGATCCGCGTCGAGGGCGAGGCGGTCCAGATCGGGAGCGTGACCGATGCGGACCGGCTCGGCATCCGGCTTATCCACCAGGAGCTGGCGCTCGCGCCGAATCTTTCCATTGCCGACAATCTGTTTCTGGGCCGCGAACCGGTACGCTTTGGTCTGCTCGACCGGCGCCGGCTCGTAACAGATGCCGAGCGGCTGCGCGATGAGCTTGGCTTGCCCGAGTTGGGCGATGTAAGTGCGTGTGTCGGCGAACTCAACGTCGCGCGGCGGCAGCTCGTGGAGATAGCGCGCGCGCTGGCGGTGCGGGTCCGCATTCTCGTGCTCGACGAACCGACGGCCTCGCTTAGTGAGTCGGAGACTGAAGCGTTGTTTGGCAAGCTCCGCCGGCTCCGCGGGCAAGGCGTCGGCATTATCTATATCTCGCACCGGCTCGAGGAAATCAGCCGCCTCGCCGACCGCATCACCGTCCTGCGCGATGGCCGGAGCATCGGCACTCAGCGCGCCGCCGATCTTAACCTGCAACAACTTATCACCTGGATGGTGGGGCGTGAACTGAGGGAGCATTACCCCCGTCTGCCGCACACGCCGGGCGAGGTCGCGCTGAGCGTGCGCCGTCTGCGGGCGCCGGGGGTGAATGAGGTGAGCTTTGATCTGCGCGGCGGCGAAGTGCTCGGCCTCGCGGGCCTGGTCGGCGCGGGCCGGACCGAACTGGCGCGCGTGCTCGGCGGGTTAGTGCCGGCGACGGGCGGAGAAATCGCCATCGGCGGGCACCCCGTCAGGCTGCACAGTCCGGCGGACGCGCGGGTGGCGGGCATCACTCTCGTGCCGGAGGATCGCAAACGCGACGGCTTAGTGATGACGCAGACCGTCGGCTTCAACCTTGCGCTGCCGTGGACCCACCTATGGGCGCGCGGTTGCCTGCCTGATTACCAGCGGCGCGACGCCATCGTCGCACGGGCGGTGAAGGATTTCGGCATCAAGGCCAGCAGCGCCGACGCAAAGATCGGCACGCTCTCGGGGGGCAACCAGCAGAAGGTCGTCGTCGGCAAATGGATGGAGCAACCGCCGAAGATACTAATCCTGGACGAGCCGACCCGCGGAGTGGACGTGGGGGCGCGGGACGAGATCTTCGCGCTCATTGGACGGCTCGTCGCCCAGGGCATGGCCGTGTTGCTCATCTCGTCCGACCTGCCGGAAGTTATGAACCTTTCGCATCGCCTCGCACTCTATCGCGATGGCCGCATCGTGCGCCAGGGGGTGTCCGCCGGCTTCACCCCGGGGCAGGTGATGGCCGAGCTTACCAGGACCGCAGCAGCCTACGCCCGCCAATCATGAAACACCTCCGCACCTATCTCCCTCTCCTTGCCGCCATCGCGTTACTGCTCACAGTCTTCGCCCTGTGGGTGCCGCAAAACCGGTTCGTTACGGCTGACAATCTCATGGATCTGGCGCAGCAAATTTCCGTCAATGCGATCCTTGCGTTTGGTCTCACGCTCGTGATTCTTATCGGAGGAATTGACCTGAGCGTGGGTGCCGTGGTGGCGCTGGCGGGCGTTGTCTGTGTCTCGGTTCTCAATGTGGCAGGCCCGGTGGGCGGGCTGGCCGCGGGACTCGGCGCGGCCCTGCTGATCGGCGTGGCGAATGGCCTCTGCGCGGCGCGCACCCGGATGCCGCCGTTCATTATCACCCTCGCCACAATGCTGGTGGCGCGTGGCTTGGCCCTCGGTTTCAACGAAAGCCGGCCCTTGCCCATCGGCGAGAGTCAGTCGTTCATGCTCGCGCTGGGCAATGCCCGGCTCGGCGGGTGGCTGCCACTCCCCGTCGTCGTCATGCTCGTCGTCTTTGCGGTCACCGCCGTGCTGCTGCATCGCACCCGCTTTGGCCAGCACTTATACGCCATTGGCGGCAATCGTGAAGCCGCGCGCTTCACCGGCATCGCCATCGCGCGTCACGAGGTTACCGTCTATGCGCTCTGCGGTCTCTGTGCCGGGCTGGCCGGGATGATCCACGCCTCGCAACTTTACTCCGCCGAACCCGCCGCGGGACAAGGTTTCGAGCTGAACGCCATTGCCGCCGTGGTGGTCGGCGGCACCAGTTTTTCCGGTGGCATCGGCGCTCTGCCCGGCACGCTGCTCGGCGCGATCATCATAGGCATCCTAGACAAAGGGCTGAACCAGGCGGGCGTCCACTTCTCGCTCCAATACATAGTCAAGGGCCTGGTGATCCTGGTCGCGGTCTATACTGACGTGCGCCGGCGCAAGGGGGCCTTGGTGTAGTTACAACGTACAACAGCAAAATAACCGCCCTGCCTGTTTCTCGGGATCGGGTTACGCAGCGGTCAGACACCATTTCTAGCACCTCCTCCGGCTTATGGCTTGACCCGTCCCCGCCGGCCCTTAGCATCCGCCCCACAGATGAAGGCAATCCTGGCCCTCGAAGACGGTTCCTTGTTTCACGGCAAGGCCTTTGGCGCGCGCGCTTCCGCGTGCGGCGAGGTCTGCTTCAACACTTCGATGACCGGCTACCAGGAGATTCTCACCGACCCCTCCTACAAAGGTCAGATTGTCACGATGACCTACCCGCTTATCGGCAACTACGGCGTGAACAGCGTGGATGTCGAGTCCTGGCGGCCGCATGTGGGCGGGCTTATCATCCGCGAACTCTCGCCGGTGGTGAGCAACTGGCGCGCAGATTCCTCGCTGGCCGAATACCTGGAAACCCACGGCCTCCCCGGCCTCCAAGGCATTGACACCCGCGCCCTGACCAAGAAGCTCCGCGTCCGGGGCGCGCTGAACGGCTTCATCTCCACCGAGGACGTTTCCGACGCGGAAGCCATCCGCCGCGCGAAAGAGTGGCCGGGGATGAGCGGGCAGGATTTCGTGAAGGAAGTCACGCACCGCGAGGCGTTCCGATGGGACGAGCAGGATCAGCAAAGCGCGAGCTTCAAGCTGGTGTCTGGTGCCGGCTGCGGTGCCGAGCCGCGGAATCAGCAGACGCCGCTGCCCGCCGCCGACATTCCGATTGTCGCGTACGATTTCGGGATGAAATACAACATCGCCCGCTGCCTGCGTCAGCACGGCTTCCGCGTGCAGGTCGTGCCGGCCACCACCACGGCGGCGCAGGCGCTGCAATACCAACCCGCCGGCATTTTTCTCTCGAATGGTCCCGGGGACCCGGCGGCGCTGGGCTACATCGTCCGCGAAGTGAAGACGCTCCTGGACTACGGCATCCCGATTTTCGGCATCTGCCTGGGACACCAGATTCTGGGCCAGGCGTTCGGCGGCCAGACCTTCAAACTCAAGTTCGGCCACCGCGGTGCCAATCAGCCGGTGAAGGATCTCGCGTCCGGCAAAGTGGAAATAACCTCGCAAAATCACGGCTTTGCGGTGGACCCGCAGTCCCTGCCGTCGGACGTGGTGGTGGACCGCATCAACCTAAACGACCAGACCGTAGAGGGCCTGCGCCACCGGACCCGACCGGTCTTTAGCGTGCAATATCATCCCGAAGCTTCACCTGGCCCGCACGATTCCACGCCGCTCTTCGCCGAGTTCCGGGCCTTGATCGAACATTCCTGACGGTTTCACGGCGATGCTTTTTCTGCTTCTTTACGTTTGACATGGCCCCGGCGGGGCAAAATAATACGCCCGTTGAATCTCTATGGCTAAACTTGTTGTCCTGAGCGAAGGCCTTACCGGACGCTCTCACGAGCTGACCGCCGAACGCACGACCGTCGGCCGGGTCGAGGACAATACTTTTCAGCTCGCGGAAGCCTCGGTCTCCAGCCACCACTGCGAAATCCTCCTCCAAGGCGGCGAGATCAAGGTCAAGGATCTTAACTCCACCAACGGCACCTACATCAACGGCCAGCAGATCACCGAAGGTGTGCTCAAGCCCGGCCAGACGCTGCGTCTGGGCAAGGTGGATATCAAGCTGGAAGGCGAAGGTGCCGCGCCGGCCCCGGGCAAGAAGCCCCTCGAACAAACTCTCGTCGTTCCCCGCGGCGTCAGTCTCGACCAGCTCGAGCAAGGCCCCAAAGCCGCCGGCTTCGACACCGCCGCCAAGGGCTTCGCCAAGAAAGACAACCGCTCCAACAAGCTCTTCGTCGTGGCGGTCGTCGTGGTGGTCGTCGGGATTCTGGCCGTCATCGCCTGGCTGATCATCAGCGGCGGCAGCGGCGCTCCGACTCCGGGCGGACGGTAGCCCGCCGCTCCCCAACCCGCCTAAGTTCCATTCCCCCCACTCCGCGCTCGCACTACTTGGCTGATCGGCAGTTCTCAGAGCGTATTTGAAAAATCGTCCCGCAGTAGGGCGAGGCTCCTGCCGAGCCTCAACAACAGCGGTAATGAGCCTACCGGACAGCTCGGCAGGAGCCTCGCCCTACCACGCCAGGCGTTTTCATACACGCTCTTAGCGGAAGACGGCCCGTTGAACCCGCCGCAAGTCCACAGTCGTATTTGGGCCGTACTGCGTGACACTAACGGACAAGTCCTGGTCCAAGTTCAGCACCTGCCACCGCCACCGCTCGGCATGACCGTCAGCGAACGCGAAAACGCCGGACTTGCCGTGACGCACGGTCGGCGAATTCTGCCATTCATTGGGCGTGGTCGCATTCACGGCGAAGTACCCGTCGTCGAGACACAGCAGGCTTTCGTCTAAAAAGGTCATGGCTTCAGAAGGAGATGGATTCTTCACATCGGACAGCTTCTTGTACTGTGCATACTGCGATCCCAGAACCCAAGTCGTATCGGACGAGCCGTTCTGCCCATCGCCTCCGCCCATCCGGCCTTGCAGGGAAAAGTGGCGCACGAGCCGCACTTTGGCGATGGCCGGAGGTCCCCCTTTGGCAGCCGGGCACTGGTACACTCCATCGCTTGGGTTGTAGGGGTATAACAGACCTTTTCTGAGGGCATTCACATTGGTTGCGCCGGGCAGGTCATGCACACTACCCACCGTGCCGTCAATCCAGGCGCGCGGGTCGCCCAACCAATTCGGCACTAACTTGTCGCTGTAGTCACCGGCGTACATGATCCAAGCGGTCGTGAGTTGCTTCTGGTTGCTGACGCAGGTGATTGATTGGGCCTTGAGCTTGGCCCGCGACAAGGCGGGCAACAGGAGACCCGCCAGGATGGCAATAATGGCAATGACGACGAGCAGTTCGATCAAGGTGAAGGCCGAGGTGGCAGCGCCACGGAGTCCTTGTTTACAGGGAGCTTTCATGATTCGAGGTTTGTGTTCTATTGATGTTTCAAAAAGGGTCGCGCTGTGCGGAGGCTCATAGAAGCAGACCCAACTTCCTGACACGGAACCCACGTGAAGGGGGTCCGTCAACAGGATCGTGCTCTCCCCACGAACGTCGTGGGGGCCAGCACCCAACAGGCAAATCCTCCCCGGTGCCCGGGGCGAACTGCAGTGGCTTTCGGAGCGCGTTCATCGGGCCGCAGCCTATTCGTCTTGGTGGGCGCTGTCAAGTCAGCAATTCTGCCCATGAACCTGATAGGGCTGATTTCGGTTCCAGCGCTCGGCGCAGCTCTTGCGTCTGATAGTTTTTCAGGCTGGCGGGACACTTGCGAGCGCACCATAGAACATCACGGTCACGCTGCGCCGAGCG
>CAINDV010000243.1 GCA_903847485.1 uncultured Verrucomicrobiota bacterium | reverse complement strand
GTTAATCTCCTGTTGTAGCACAGCGCGGCTGTGCCCCGGTGCGGACAGTGTTAACAGGCGCATGCCTGACCTTACTTCCTCCAGCACACATCCGCAATGAATTATGTCGCTGTGTATAATTAACCAAATATCCCGATTTCACTGTCCATTTTTTCGAAACAAGCCCACCTACGAGTTACTCCAGTTCGGTGACCTGACTGGGTTCACGATGGAACCCGCCGGTGAGGCCACCCTGGCGCACCAACTCCGCGAGGAGGGACCGCTCGACCTCACGCTGCTTCAGCAGTTTGGCGAAGACCTGCTCCGCACCATCGAGTATCTGGACAAGGAAGGCATTGGCCATCGCGACATCAAACCCGACAACATCGGCATCCGCGTGCCACGCGCCCGCCGTCGCAAGGAGCTTTGTCTCTTCGATTTTTCGCTCGCAGGCACGCCGCCGGAGAACATCAACGTCGGTACGATTCCATACCTCGACTCGTTCCTCGCCAATCGCAAAGTCAAACGCTGGGATGTCAGTTCCGAGTGCTTCCCGGCGGCCATGACTCTCCACGAGATGGCGGCCGGACCCGGCGTGCTCCCCCGCTGGGGCGAAGGCAAGAGTCTGCCGCACCTGATCACGGACGAAGCGACCATCCGCGCCGAGGTTTTTCCCGCCGATCTCCGGGACCGGTTTAAGACGTTTTTCGAGAAAGCACTCCGCCGGGATCACACGCAGCGCTTCGACAATCCCGTCCAGATGCTCGAAGCCTGGCGCGAAATTTTCGCTACCATTGACCGCCCGGCTGTCACGACGACCACTGACGCCGCGTTCGTGCTGGATGACCAGATGGTCATCGGTGAAGCCACCCAACTGATACTCCTGGGCCTGAGCACGCGCCTGAGCAACGCGCTCGACCGGCTGAATGTTCACACCGTTGGCGAACTGCTCCGCTTTCCGCTCCGGCGAATCTACCGCCTGCGTGGCGTCGGCCACAAAACCCGGCGCGAACTCGCCCGCCTATTCAAAGAACTTCGCCAACGCTGCCCGCAGGTTGAAATTGGCCCGGCGAAACTCCCGCCGAGGCCGACGGGCCAGCCGGGGTTGAGCCACCTGACAGTCTCGCCCGCATCGCCCGCATCGTCGCCACCACGGGACGCGGTACCCGACGCAATGCCGAACAGGAAATCCTGCAAAGCTTTCTTGGCTGGGTGCGCGACGAAAAGCACCCGCCAACTACTTGGTTGCCCCAGGCCGACCTCGCCTCGGCGTTCAACGTCACTCGACAGCGAGTGGGTCAGGCCCTGATTGCCGGTCGCAAACGCTGGCACCTGCTGCCGTCCGTGACTGCGCTCCGCGACGAGCTTTACGAAGTCCTCCGCGCCAAGGGTGGCATCGGCACGCACGAAGAAGTCATCCAAGCCATCCTCGCGGCGCACCCCTCGGAACTCGACGAACCAGCCCGCACGCAGATGGCCTCGGTCGCCACGCGCGCGGCGTTCGAAGCGGAAAAGCACCAGAAGCAGCCGCGTTATGACGAATACCGCAGTGGCGGTCGCATTTTTCTGAGCGCCTCGGCGGAGCTTAAGGCTTATGCGTTCCGACTCGGCCATGCCGCCGACCGACTCGCTGAACAAGACCCATTGCCCACACCCGCCAGAGTGCTGGAAACCTTGCGCCGGGTGCCGCCTGCACCCGAAGTGCCGGACTGCCCTCCGCCAGGCGACAGTCGCCTGCCTCATCTCGCCGTCGCCGCCGCCGAGAATGCCACCCTCTCCAGCCGGCTGGAAATTTACCCGCGCGGGCTTGCCCCTGACCGTGCCCTGGCCCAAGCGCAGAACGCGCTCTTCGGTGGCACGCTCACGGTCGAGGAGGTTCGCAACCGCGTGCGCTCCCGCTACCCGGAGGCCGCGCCGCTGCCGGATCACCCGGAGCTGGAAAAGCTCATCCAACGGCTCGGCTTGGAACTGAAGTGGAATCCCGCTGCCGCCGACGGCAAAGGCGCTTACGAGCCGACCTATCGCGAAAGCCCGTCCGTTTCGACTTCCGAACCCGCTCCGCAACGATACTCGACGCGCACGACCCCGACGCCGCCAATCGGAGTGGACCCGAAGGTCGCCGAAGCCCGGGCGCTCGAAGACAAGCTCCAATACTGCGCCCGTCAGGGCGCTTTCCTGGTCCTCTCGGTCGAAGCCCCATTTATCCGCGCCGCTGAGGATGAACTAAAGAAGCGATTCCCGGTTTCGCTTTGCAACCTCGACGAAGTCTTTCTGACCAGCCTCCGCCAACACGCCGAGCAGCGCGGCGCCGACTGGAATGTCATTCTCCGCGCCGATGACGCCGACGCGCAAAGCCCCGACTGGCGTAAACTCCAGCGCGTCGTGGATGAATGTCTTCCCGATGTCGAGCAATCGCTTCGCAGCCGCGACACCACCCGGCTTGTGGTCAATCCCGGCCTGCTCGCGCGTTACGACCGGATGGATCTGCTCGCGCGCGTGGCGGATGAAGTCGGCCGCACCGGCGGCATCCACGGCCTGTGGGTCTTGGTGCCGGCCAATGACCAGACCTCGCTTCCCACGCTCAACCAGAAAGCCATCCCCATCACCAACGCCGCCCAGCACGCGCGGCTCACGGAGACATGGATCACCAATCGTCACCGCGCCGCCGGCGTCAAGAACTAACGTCCGCTATGCCAGACACTCCTTGACGCCAAGTCTGCTATATCGGACAATATGCCCATGTCAACGACTCCAGCCATCCCATTGCCCGCTGCTCACGCGCTGCGCAAACTGGGCCGCGATCTCGCTCTGGCTCGACGCAAGCGCGGCATTTCCACCGCTGACATGGCGGCGCGGCTGTTTGTCAGCCGCGATACGCTCTGGCGGTTGGAGCGCGGCGACCCCACGGTTTCAGCGGGCACCCTGGCCACGGCGACCTTCGTGCTTCAGTTGCATGACCGGCTCTCCAATCTCGCCGCGCCGGCGAGCGACGATCTGGCTCTGAGCCTGGACGAGCGCCGTCTGCCCAAACGCATTCATCGTCCTCGCGCATGAGTTGGGAAGTTCACATCGAGTGGCAGGGCGAGCCTCACCTCGTGGGACGGCTCCACGCGGCGGAGCGTGGCCCGTCGGTGTCCTTCGAGTATGTCCCGGACTGGCTGAAGCGCCCCGATGCTTTCCCGATTGATCCCACCGCGCTCCCTCTTCGGGCCGGCACCCAGCACAGCGCGACGATTTTCGGCGCTATTCAGGATTGCGGGCCGGATCGCTGGGGCCAAATCCTCATCGAGCGCGCCGTCCGCAAGAAGGTGCTCACCCAGAAACCGTATCGGGCCATTGATTACGTGCTCGCGTTGGATGATTCCTCGCGCCTGGGCGCGCTGCGTTTCCGGCAGGATGCAGCCACCCCGTTTCTCGCCGCCAGCACCGGCAAGCTCCCACCGCTAATCCGCCTCCAGTCGTTGCTGCGGGCTGCCGATGCAGTCCACGCCGAAACGGACACCGCCGCCGACCTCCGCTTTCTCCTCGGCGCCGGCTCACCGCTCGGCGGCGCTCGTCCCAAATCTGCCGTCGCGTTGCCCGATGGCCGGCTGGCTTTGGCCAAATTCCCCAAGCCCGATGACACGCGTGACATCGCCGCTGGTGAAATCCTCGCGCTCAAACTCGCGACGCAAGCCGGCATCCGCGTCGTCGAACACCAGTTGGTTTCAGTAGGCAAACACAGTGTCGCTGTCATCACCCGCTTCGACCGCGCGGGTCAGGCCCGCATTCCCTTCATCTCTGGCGCGAGTCTCTTGGGACTCCCCCAAGGCGAGCCCGGCGCTTACACGCTGCTGGCAGACGGCATCCGTCAATTCGGCCACGACGTCGCGGGCGATTTGCGCGAACTGTGGCGGCGGCTCGTTTTCTCGCTCCTGGCCAGCAACTACGACGACCACCTCCGCAATCATGGCTTTCTCATGCTTGCCGCCGGTCGTTGGGCGCTCTCGCCGGCGTATGACCTCAACCCGGTGCCGGAGATTGACCGCGCTCGCGTTGGCAAGACGCCCATCGGCGAGGATCATGCCGAACCCAGCATCGCCGGGGCGCTCGAAGTGGCGGCGCGCTTCGGGCTGAAGTCTGCCGCGGCCAAGACCATCCTGCGCGAAGTTTTCGCCGCTGTCTCAGCCTGGCGACGACTTGGCGGCAAACTACGGTTCAAGGCGGCTACGCTCGACGCCTACGCCAGCGCTTTCGAGAACGAACTCATGGATGAAGCCCGAAAGCTGCTGAAGCAATGACCTCGCTCACGTTCTCATGATCGTCTCCGCCACATTGCTCAAAGACCTCCAAAAGCGCGTCACGCTGCTGGAGGAAGACCTGTGCCGACGATGCGACGCCGACCCGCAGGTCAATGCTCCGCTCCAGGCGCAGTATGCGGCGGCGCGGGAGAGCAAGCGCACGGCGGAGACCTTCAACGCCTGGCGTGACGAACAGATCACGCAAATTGCCGTCGCGTGGATGCTGGCGTGCGTGTTCGTCCGGTTCCTCGAAGATAACCAGCTTCTCGACACGCCGTTCCTCGCCGGGCCAGACGTCGCGCGCCTGAACCGTGCCCGCGACGAGCAGGAGCTGTTCTTCAAGCAGCACCCCACCGCCAGCGAGCGCGAACTCCGAGGCGATTGGGCGCATCTTAGTTTCTTGCAGGGCCGTCTCTAGCCCGGCAGGGCAAGAGATAGTAGCCCAGCGTTTCAACGCTGGGTTGGAGACGCGTGGACGGGACTTGAGCACGCCTGGGCGGCAATCCCAGCGTTGAAACGCTGGGCTATTCTCTTTCGCGCTGCCGGGCTGGAAACAGCCTTGCAAGAAACTGTATAGCTTCTCCGGCGTTGTTCACCGGCGGGGGCGAGCGCCTACCC
>CAINDV010000242.1 GCA_903847485.1 uncultured Verrucomicrobiota bacterium | reverse complement strand
CTTGGGGTAGGTTGAGTCAATTAGCGAGCCCAGATACACGAAAGGAAGCAGCCGCCCAGTCGGAGGCCGAACGCCAATCACCTTCACCACCTCCTAGTCACCAGTCAGTGACCGGTTCGCCGTCGCACGGCCATCCGCCGCCGCCTTTCTTTTCGTGTCTTTCGTGGTTCCGTCTTCTGCATGGATAGGCTCAGCAGGGCCAACCACCGACCACCGAGAGCGCCAGGAGGCGGAAAGCTGTAGGAGAGGCTTGGTTTTCAAAGCTTTCCCAGCCTCAGAACTCCTGAGCCGTGAGCACGAATTCCGACCGGCAAGGAAACGAGGTGAGTCCAAGTGCGCCGGGTTAGGGGATCCGACCTACAGTAAAGACGCGGTTCTGTAGGCCCGGTGCCCTCACCGGGCGGCCCACGCTATTCCCTCGGTGTGGCAGGAACCTTGAAAATCACACACAAATCAGTCACAAACATGAAAACAGCAGTTATATGCGGTGCCGGTGGGTTCATCGGCAGTCACTTGGTGAAACGACTCAAAAGCGAAGGCTATTGGGTGCGCGGAGTGGACATCAAAAAGCCGGAATTCTCCCCTACGGCTGCGGATGAGTTCTTGGTGCTGGACCTGCGGGAGGAAGCGAATTGCCGCGCGGCGGTGGTGCTGGGTACGGGCGTGGTGGACGAGGTTTACCAACTGGCTGCCGACATGGGCGGCATGGGCTTCATCCACTCGGCCGAGTGTGAGATCATGCACAACAGCGTTCTGATCAATGTCCGTATGACCCATGCGGCTGCCACCTTGGGGGTGAAACGCTATTTCTACTCATCTTCAGCTTGCGTTTACCGCGACATGAAACCTGGCGAACCGGAGATGACGGAGGCGGAAGCCATCCCCGCCAACCCGGACAACGAATATGGTTGGGAAAAACTATACTCCGAGCGCATGGCGCAGGCTTACTCTCGCAAGTATGGCATGGTGGTGCGAATTGCCCGCTTCCAAAACTGCTATGGCCCCGAAGGCACTTGGCGAGGAGGACGCGAGAAAGCGCCGGCAGCGATCTGCCGCAAGGTGGCCATGGCCAAGGAAGGCGAGGCGGTGGAGATTTGGGGCGATGGCAGCGCCGTGCGTTCCTACACCTATGTGGATGACATGGTGGATGGCATTTATCGCCTGATGCACTCTGACCTTAAGGGCGCGGTCAACATTGGGTGTCCGCAGTATGTCACGGTCAGGGAACTGGTCGAGGTGGCCGCGGAAGTCGCTGGCAAACGCGTCTTGATAGAGAGCATACCAGGTCCAGTGGGAGTCCAATCGCGAAACTTCAGCAACGAGCGGATTTACTCAACCGGGTGGCGCTCGCAATTTGACCTGAAGGCTGGCCTCCGCCGGACCTATCCCTGGGTCAAGGCCCAGGTGGAAGCGGCCTCCGGCGGGGCATAACCGCAGCGCGGCCTCGACCAGCAAGATTGGTTCCCATAAGCCATAGCCATTCAATGGAGTTCAACGCAAATGCGTAAAGGCGCAGAGACATAGCGCGGCCGAGCCGCAACCAAAGAGGCAGGCAACCCGATTCAACGCCGAGGTCGCCAAGGGTCGCGGAGGAAAGGTTTTCTCTGCGGGACTCCGCGCCAACCTTTGCGCACTCTGCGTTAAAGAAATCTTCGCAGAACGCGATGAAGTTGGGAGATAGCACCGCAAAGGAAAGGCAGGCTTTGAAGCATCTGCTGACCGGTCACTGATTGGAGACCGGGACTTCCCCCGTGCAACCCCTTTTGCGCCTTGGCGTTAAAAGTGCCCCGCCTGACTGAATAGTTACGGCTCAGCTTCCTGCAGTGGACATACTTGCCGCTTTAGCCCTTTGGTCCGGTGAACCTTTCCAGCCCGTAACCCTCCGGATGGGAGGGCTGGTGATTACCGGAAATTCATTGGTTCTATACGCTCTCTGCGTTCTTTTGCGGCTCAACTGCTCTTTCCAGGATTATGGTAGCTTTCCACCGCCCGCGGCGTTGGGTCGGCCTCGACCAGGCCGTGTTCTACTCTGTCCTATCCCGGGCCTTTTCCACGGCGGGCAGCCTGATCCCCATTCCGCTGATTCTCACGCGTATGGCTTCCGTCAAGCAAGGGTTCTACTGTACCCTTGGCAGCATCCTAGCCTTGCAGCTTTTTGGAAATGGGCTTCGGCCCCGTGGCGATCCAGATGTCGCCTGTAAGGCCGCACATCGGAAGATAGATTTGGCGTCCGGTGTAGCAGTAAAAGCCCTTTCTGGACGAACTGCGTTTTCACCCAGGCCAGGAAGGCGGCGGGGGCAACGTCTGCGCCCGTTGCGAGTTATGGCCGTCGAGTTGACGGACGACCCACGTAGCGGTCGGCGTGAACGTCAAGGCCCAGCTTGAGGGCTTGGGCTTTGACGGTGGGAGCTTGGAGGTATCCAGGCTAACTGGCAGGGTGATTGTCGGGATTCATTTTCATAGGGGACACGGTAACGCACTTTCGTGCCCCCCGACCACCCCATGTTATCATCTCCATGAACCCCCTCGCCACCGACCTTGACCACATCCTGGCCCATACGCATGGTCTCTGGGAGGAATTGCGCGGCCAGCGCCTGTTTCTCACCGGCGGCACCGGCTTTTTCGGTTGCTGGCTGCTGGAAAGCTTCGCCTGGGCCAACGACCGGCTCAAGCTGGACGCCCAGGCTGTCGTGCTTACCCGCAGTCATGAGGCCTTCCGGCGCAAGGCACCGCACCTGGCCGCCCATCCGGCGATTCAGTTTCACATCGGCGACGTGCGGGATTTTGATTTCCCTGCCGGCGGCTTCTCCCACATCATCCACGCAGCTACCGAGGCCAGCGCGAAGTTGAACGCGGAGCAACCGCTGGTGATGTTTGATACCATCGTCGCCGGCACCCGTCGCAGCTTGGAACTGGCACGGCACTCCGGCGCGAAAAAGTTCCTCCTCACCAGCTCTGGTGCCGTTTACGGACGGCAACCTCCTGAACTCACTCACCTCCCCGAGGACTACAATGGCGGCCCCGACACTACCCAGCCACACTGGGCCTACGGCGAAGGCAAACGTGCGGCGGAGATGCTTTGCGCGCTCTACCACCACCAGCATGGACTCGAAAGCAAGCTTGCCCGCTGCTTCGCGTTCGTCGGCCCTTATCTGCCGCTGGATGTTCATTTTGCCATCGGCAATTTCATCCGCGACGCCCTGCGCGGCGGCCCGATTTGCGTCGGCGGCGACGGCACGCCCTATCGCTCGTATCTCTACGCCGCTGACCTCGCCGTCTGGCTCTGGACGATCCTCTTTCGCGGTCAAAGCTGCCGCGCCTACAATGTTGGCTCGGCGCACGACCTGACCATTTCCCAGATTGCTCGAACCGTGAACGCGACGTTGAATCTCCACACTGAAGTTCACATTGCGCAACCGCCAGAGGCCGACCGGCCCCTTGCGCGCTTCGTGCCCGAAGTGCGTCGGGCCCAACAAGAACTCGGCCTGTGCGAGCGGTTCGGCTTGGGCCATGCCATCCGCCGGACTGCCGCCTGGCATCAAGCGCTAGCGCCGGTCGCTGCTTGAACCCGGTCCTTTTTTGCTCCATTTCCCCCCCGTGTCTCACCCCCTAAGCCCACCTGCTCCCGCTGCCCGCGAGCCTGAACGTGCCAGTTTTGGCGCGGAGACGACTTCCGCGACGGACAGTCCGGCCCTCCGGGAGGATGTGCTGCGTGATCCACGCTATCCCGTGCATCAGATCGCCGACCAGTTGCTGCCCTACCTGCGGGTACTGGTGGAGCAGTTCCACCCGCAGCAGGTCATTCTCTTCGGCTCCTATGCCTATGGTCAGCCGGACATACACAGCGACGTGGATTTGCTGGTCGTGAAGGAGGTCAAAACCAGTATCTTCAAAGACAAACTGGCCATTCGCGCGGCCTGGTGGCCCCTTCTGGTCCGCCATGCTCCGCTCTCCTTTGATCTCTTGCTCGCGGCTCCCCACGAGCATACCCAGCGGAGCCAACGGTGCGGCGCGTATTACCAGGAGATCACGGGGAAAGGTCTCCGCCTGGTATGAAAACGGATGAAACGAATCCTCAGGACTGGCTCGTGGCCGGTAAGACCCGACTGCAATCCGCAGACCGATTGCATGTGGTCGAGGGATCTTCCCCGTCGGTCATCGAATTGCTGCAAGAGGCGGTGGAACGATATTTGAAAGCCTACCTCATCTCCAAGAACTGGCTGCTCGTGCGCACTCACGATCTCAATCGCCTGCTGGCGGAAGCCGTAAAATTCGATCCTCGCTTCGCCAGCTTCGCGGACTTTGCCCAGTCGCTCACCGAACAATTCTGGGAACAGCATTATCCGGGCGGCGACTTGTCGGAAGTCGGTGCAGACTACCCGGAACTGCGCCAGCAGGCCGGCGAACTGGTAGCACTCATTCGCGCTTCCATCTCGCCGCCCGACGAGCCGAAACAGCCATGACCATTGCCCGATGCTTCGCGTTCGTCGGCCCTTACCTGCCGCTGGACGTTCACTTTGCCATCGGCAATTTCATCCGCGATGGCTTGGCGGGCAGTCCCATTCAGGTCAACGGCGACGGCACGCCCTTTCGTTCCTACCTCTACGCCGCAGACCTGCCCGTCTGGCTTTGGACGATTCTGCTGCGTGGGGCCAACGCCCAAGCCTACAACGTCGGGTCCGAGGCCGGCTTGCCCATCGCGGCGGTGGCCCAAGCCGTCAGCGAAAGCTTCACTCCCCCGCCTCCGATTCAGATCGCGCACGCGCCCAATCCGGTCCAGCCGTCCGCGTCCTTCGCTGCGAAACCATTGAGGATGACTTTTACCTGGCCATCCCTCTCCAAAAGGGCCAGCTCTCCTGACGCGAACTCATGAGTGGCGAGGTGCTGACCACCCCCATCACCCAGGACCAACCGCTCATGATTGACGCGATTGACAGCGCGTACGCTCGGAACATCGCCCTCAAGCAGGCGATCTACGCCCGCGGCCTGTGAAGGGAGATCGAGGCGCGCCCGTGCTGGCGGTCCCCTCTTTTCACCGGCAAAGCGTCCAACAGGAAATCCCAGTAAGGGTCAACGCGGTGACCGACCGCCACCAGTTCTTCCTGCGGCGCTACAGCGGCGATTATTGGGAGTAGGTTCTTTACGCCATGCCGCATGAGCACGTTCGTCAGTGGGGTTCTTGCACGTAACCGGCCGCGCAGCAGATCGGTCGTGCTCGTCGCGCTCCGCGGTCGGGGCTGCGGAGCGCGTGAACTGGTTTGCCATCGCTGGAGAGTGCCCGTAAATTGCCCACCTATGAGCTATGTGACGATTGAAGATCGGGTGGACCGGCTGGATGCCTTGTTCGGCCAGTTCCTCAGTGAGATGGCCGTCACCAACCATCGCGCCGAGGAACGCCATAAGGCGGCCGAGGAGCAGAACCGG
>CAINDV010000241.1 GCA_903847485.1 uncultured Verrucomicrobiota bacterium | reverse complement strand
TCCGCTCGGCTGCCTACACCGCCCAGGCGGACAGGAATGTCCGCGCTCCAGGGCCGTTTTTGGCTCGTCCCTGGCTCGCCGCGGCTGGGCACGCCGCTCCGGTGCCGCCGCTGCCCTGGAGGAGCGCCGACATTCTTGTCGGCCAGGCCGTGCCCTCCAAGACCACGCCGACAAAAATGTCGGCGCTCCGCGCTGTGGGCGGCTTCGCTCGTCCCTCGCTCGCCACGACTGCTCCGCTCTGTCTGTTCTGGTACTCACTGACCTGGGGGCAGGACGGAGCGGAAGCCCATGCCGTTGCGCCTGTCCGTCGGGTCGGCGTAGTAGCGGTACACCGCCCGGCAGTAGAACGCGTCGCTGATCCAACAGCCGCCCCGAAGCACACGGATCGAGCCTGTGCTAGGGCCACGAGGGTCGGTCTGCGCACCACTCGAATAGGTGCCATACCAATCCCAACACCAATGCCACACGTTGCCAGCCACGTCATAGAGGCCATAGCCGTTGGGGGAAAAGTAATCCACCGGGCTGGTGTAAGGAGAGACTCCATCGTTGAACGTCGGATGGAAGCCCCGCGTTGGGCTGGTGTCGTAGGTGTAGCCGGAGTTACTGTAATAGTTGGCCAAGCTGTGGGTGATGTTATTACCCCACGGGAACCGCTGCCCGCTGGCTCCGCCCCGCGCCGCCTTCTCCCACTCCGCCTCCGTCGGCAGCCGGTAACCGCTGTTCCAATTCACGTAGGGTGCCACCTGCCCAGTGCGATAACGGGTACTTAGGCCGGCCTCCGTGTAATAGGCCGGCGTCCGCCCCTCCTTCTCGCTCCGGGCATTACACCACTTGGCCGCGTCATACCACGTCATCGAATGGGCCGGATGGTTCGCCGCCTTGCCCTGCGCCCCATACTCAAAACTGTAGCCGTGCGTGCTGGCCCAGTTGTACACGTCATCCCACAGCGCCTTGGTCACGGGGTGCTTGTCCATAGCAAAGGCGGAGACATAGACGGTGTGGACGGGTTGGGCCGAGGTGTCGCCGTCCAAGCTGTCCCCCATCTGGAAAGAGCCAGCGGGAATGTTCGCCATGCCGGCCGGGGCGGTGTCATCCGAGGCGGTGACACTGACCCGCACATTGGAGAAGAGCTTGGCGGGCAGGTCCACCCCGGCATTCCAGGTAAGCTTCTGGTTACTCCCCGGCGCCAGGCCCGTGCCCAGCGCCCCGCTCAGGCTGGCCCCCGGCGAGAAGTAGCTGGCCCCGCCATTGGTGGAGAGCGCCACGCTCACCGTCAGCGCGGTGCTATCCGGGTCCGCCACGTCGTAATACACGTCCACCAGGGTCGTCCCCGGCCGTTGCGCGGCGCGGACATTGGCCACTGTCGGCCCCACGGCGTGGGCGGTGAGGGCGGCGGTGAGAAGGGTGAGAATTAGCAGGGTAGGTTTCATAGGGGTTTCGATCTTCAACTTTGGACGTACATCGGGGCCAGGGACCGGCGAAGCAGTGACAGCATAGTGGCACAGGCTTCCAGCCGGTTCGGGCCGAACCGACTGGAAGCAGGTGCCACTACCGGGTTCAGGGGGAGGCTCAACGGTCCCATAACCGCGCATTGCGGCCAGGAATCGCCGCTACGAAGCGCCGGTTCAGGGGGAGGCTCCGCGGGAGCGTCGCCCTACCGGCCGTCGCTCCAAGCGTCGTCTGGACAGGGTTTGGGCGCGTCATCGGCATGGTGGCAGCCGGTGTTTTCATGGCGTTCTTTCGTGTCCCGCCAGCCGCATGGCGGGCAGGACGCGGCCAGCTTGCGCCTTCCGTCGCCTATCGCATGTCTCATTTTTCCCACCAAACGGGACCAAGGCCAGCGGCTGATGCTGGTGGCTTCCCCGCGCGCCGCCGGCATCGTCACGGCTTGGTGTCTTCGAGGACCACGTAGCGCGTGCCGCCTTCGCCGCTGCCGCCGGCACTCCAGATGCGTAGCAGTAGGTGCTTGTCACCGGCTTTACGGGCGAGACTGGCGGCGGAAGCCGCGTCGGCGACCGGGGTGCGGTTGACTTCGATGATGATATCGCCCACGGCCAGCCCCGCGGTGCTGGCGGGAGAATCGTCGGGCACGGCGGTGACCAGCGCTCCCTTGATGCTGTCGGGCGCGTCCAACTGGCGGCGGACCTCGGCGCTGAGGTCTTTAAGGGCCAAGCCATCCAGCGGGCTGCTGGCGACGGCCTCGGGCGCTTCGGGGGTGTTGGCGGCGAGGTTGGTGGGTAACTCGCCGAGCGTGGCGGTGAGGGAGACGGATTTGCCTTCGCGGAGAACTTTCATCGTCACCTTGGTCTTGGGCGCGGTCTGGGAAACCATGAGGCGGAAGTGGCGCATGTCGGAGACGGGCTTGCCGTTTAGTTCGACTACGACGTCGCCGTCTTTCATGCCGGCCCGTTCCGCCGGGCTGTCGGGCGAGACGCTGCTGACGAGCGCGCCGGCCTCAGCGGGAAGCTTGAATTCCTTAGCCAGGGCGGCGGTGACGGGTTGGAGACTGACGCCGAGGAAGCCGCGGGCGACTTTGCCATCGGTCACCAGGCGCTCCAGCACGCTGCGGGCAATGTTGACGGGGATGGCAAAGCCGACGCCCTGGTTGCCGCCGCTTTCACTTACAATGAAGGTGTTCAAGCCGATCAAGCGGCCTTGGGTGTCCACCAGCGCGCCGCCGGAGTTACCGGGGTTGATGGCCGCGTCGGTCTGAATCCAATCCTCGTAGTCCACCATGCGGAAACCGCTGCGCCCGACGGCGCTGATGATGCCGGAGGTTACGGTCTGGCCAAGGCCGAAGGGGTTGCCGATGGCGATGACGACGTCGCCGACTTCCAGTTGGTCGCTGTCGGCCAACGGCAGGCTGGGGAGTCCTTTGGCCTCGATCTTGAGCACGGCTACTTCGGTCTGCGGATCGCGGCCGACGACGCGGGCGGTGTAGGTGGTCTTGCCGTCGGGAAGGGTGACCTCGACCTTGTCCGCGCCTTCGACGACATGGTTGTTGGTAAGGAGATAGCCGTCCTCGGTGACGATGACGCCGGAGCCGAGCGTCTTGGAGCGGCGGGTCTGCGGGCGTTGGGGCGAGGGGAGGCGGTCGCCAAAGAAGCGCCGGAGCGTCGGGTCGTCGAGGAAAGGATGCGTCCAGGAACGTTCGCGGATGGTCTGGGTGGAGGAGATGTTGACGACGCACGGCCCGACGCGCTTGATGAGCGGCGAGTAGCTGGCGGCTACGGAGGAGCGGTCCAGCGGCTTGGCGTCGAGGGTGATTTTGGGCGGCTCGGCGGCCCAGAGGGGCAAGGCGCAAAGCGTCGCCAGCGCCGCGCCACCGGCAAGGGTGCGGCCAAGGAGGTTGGTTTCGCGGACAAAACTGTTTTTCGCATTCATAATAGATCGCTTGAAAATAGTTATTTCGTGGCCGTCTCGCCAGTTGGTGGTCACAGACGCCGGGCAGACTGTAGCCGCCCGCGCCGTGAATGACAATGCTGGGCGCACTTATATTCAGCAATTCTCACTATGCCACTGTCAACCCCCGCCGGGTGAGGGCACCCGGCCTACAAGCGGGCGATTTTGCAGGGGCGTGTAGGCC
>CAINDV010000240.1 GCA_903847485.1 uncultured Verrucomicrobiota bacterium | reverse complement strand
CCATGGCCGGCAGCAGGCGTCCGGCCAGCATGGCGAGGATGGCGATGACCACCAGGAGTTCGATGCGGGTGAAGGCGCGGCGGAGAGCGGCGCCGCGGGGCGACCGGTGGTTTGAGTTGCGCCACGGCCATCTGCCGGCGGCGGGACACCACGCCGTGGCCTCCGCAAGGGAGGTTTCGCGGCCGAGTTGATAATCGGAACAGTGCATTTTCAAAGGCTTCATAGGCTGGCTGGTTTCACATATAGCACACGCCCGATTTTAGCGCAACCACCCATTTGACAAAAACCAATGCGGAATAAACATTCAGGCCGTTGTGTTGCCGATCAAAGCCAGAAGCATCCGCTATGAGGCCGTGCCGGCGGACGCCACCGCTTCCTTCACGCTGCGGGAGGGGCGCATCCCATCTTAGTCGGCCCCTTGGAAAGCCCGTGAAGGGAAGCGCGGACATGCTCAGAACTCCTGACCCGTGAGCACAAATTCCAACGGCGAGGAAACGGGATGAGTCCCAGCGCGCCGGGTCAGAGGACCCGGCCTACAGCATAGGCGCGATTCTGTAGGCCCGGTGCCCTCACCGGGCGGCCCACGCCAATTCCACGGCTCAGGAGTTCTGATGCTTGTCCGCTGCCGCAGCCTGCCGGCCGGGGCGGTGCAGGCAGGCCCGGTCAACGCCCAAGCGGACGGCAATGTCCGCGCTCCGACAAAGAGAAGCTGTGCCCGTACGGCGATGGCTGTAGATTTTACTTGGGTTTGGGCGGGCTTGGGTTATTTTTCGGTCCTATGAACAGGTCAACTGTCAGCCGTAGTTTTGCTCGAATTCTTACTAGTATGGTCGTGAACCAGATTATCTTGGGTGGCGCGGGCACCTTGCCCCTCCTCCCCAACACCGCCGCCGCCGCTCCGTCGCCTTTGGTCGAGGAATGGAAGGGGCCGTTCGGGGGACTGCCGCCATTCGACCAGGTGCAGGTCGCGCAGTTCAAGCCCGGCTTCGCGACCTCCATGGCCACGAACCGGGCCGAGCTTCAGGCCCTCGTCAACAACCCCGACGCGCCGACTTTTGAGAACACCATCGCCGCCCTCGAACGCACAGGCCGCACGCAGAGTCGGGTGCGAGCCGTTTATGGCGTCTGGAGTTCGGCCCTAAGCACGCCCGATTTTCAGGCCGTGGAGCGCGAAATGGAGCCGCAGTTGGCCGCGTTTCGGGACGAAATCTATCAGAACGAAAAGCTCTTCCGCCGTATCGAAGCGGTCTATGAGTCGCCTGCCAAGGCGCAGTTCACGGCCGAGCAGCAGCGGTTGACCTGGCACCAATACACGTCGTTCGTCCGCGCGGGGGCGAAGCTGGATGCGGCCGGCAAAACGCGCGTCACCGCGATCAACCAACGACTGGCCTCGCTCTTCACGACTTTCAACCAGAATCTCCTCGCCGACGAGGAAGCACAGGCCACGGTCCTGGCCAAAGAGTCCGATCTCGCCGGCCTGCCGCTCTCCGTGCGCTCGGCGGCGCAGGCCCAGGCCGAGGCGCGGGGTCTTAAGGGGCAGTGGGTTATAGCTAACACCCGGTCCATGGTCGAACCTTGGTTGGCCTATGCGGAACGACGCGACCTGCGCGAGCAGGTTTGGCGAGGTTTTGTTAGTCGTGGCGACCACGCCGGTGCCCGCGACAACAAGCCACTGATCACGGAGATCCTGAAGCTGCGCGCCGAGCGGGCGAACCTTCTGGGTTACCCCACTCATGCCCACTGGCGCCTCGAGAACGCGATGGCGAAGACTCCAGAGAACACGATGAAGTTGATGGCAGCAGTCTGGCCGCCGGCGGTCGCCCGCGTACGCGAAGAGGTCGCTGACATGCAGCAGATCGCCGACGCGGAGAAGGCGGGAATCCGCATTGAGCCGTGGGATTACCGCTTTTACGCGGAGAAGGTGCGCAAGGCCAAGTATGACCTCGACGAGAACGAGTTGAAGCCCTACCTACAGCTCGACAATCTGCGCGAGGGGATGTTCTGGGCGGCCAATCAGTTATACGGATTTACCTTCGCCCCGGCACCTGCCGTGCCGGTTTACCAGCCGGATGTTCGGGCCTGGGAAGTTAAGGGGGCGGACGGTCGGCATGTAGGCGTGTTTTACTTCGACCCATACGCTCGGTCGGGAAAGCGCTCCGGTGCCTGGGCCAGCGGCTATCGCAGCCAGGAACGCTTTGAACGCGAAATCACCATCCTGATTTCCAACAACTCTAACTTTATGAAGGGCACCCCCGGCGAGCCGATCCTGATTTCCTGGGACGACGCCAGGACCCTCTTCCATGAGTTCGGTCACGCGCTGCACGGTCTCTGTTCCGCTGTGAACTATCCGTCGCTTTCCGGCTCCTCGGTGCCGCGGGATTTCGTCGAGCTTCCGTCGCTTATCAACGAGCGCTGGCTGGCTACTCCCGAGGTGTTGAACCGTTTTGCGCTTCACTACCAGACCGGCCAGCCTATCCCGCCAGCACTGGTGGAGCGCGTCCGGAAGGCCGCTAAGTTCAACCAAGGTTTCGCCACCACCGAGTTTCTAGCCAGCGCGCTGATGGACATGAAGTTGCATCTCGCAGGTAACCAGCCGATTGATCCGGCGGCGTTCGAGCGCGAGGAACTGGCGAAGCTCGGCATGCCTCCGGAAATCGTGATGCGCCATCGGATGCCGCAGTTCAGTCACATCTTTGCCAGCGACGGTTACTCGGCGGGTTACTATAGTTACCTGTGGGCGGACACGCTCACTGCGGACGCCGCGGAAGCTTTCCTGGAGGCCGGCGGTCTTTACGACCAGACTGTGGCTGCTAAGTTCCGCAAGTATATCCTGTCGGCGGGCAATACGGCCGATCCGGCGGAAGGCTATCGCCAGTTTCGCGGACGGGAGGCTGGCATAGACGCGTTGATGCGCGATCGCGGCTTTCCGGTCCCGGCGGGGCAGCGCTGACGTGGGCACACGGTGCGGGACCACTGCCGTTGGACTAAGAGCGTGTTTGAAAAGTCGTCCCCTGGTAGGGCGAGGCTCCTGCCGAGCCT